>JAAZIZ010000160.1 GCA_012800565.1 Lentisphaerota bacterium | reverse complement strand
GTCCGACCCGTCCGACCCGTCCGACCCGTCCGACCCGTCCGACAGCACTATGCAGCCTTTACTGCGCCGGTCTGTCTTCAGCTTTCCCGGCGGAAGAATGCGAAAGCGGCGTCGGCCTGGCAGCCTTCAGCCAGGGTCAGACAGGCAATGCCGGTCGCCTGGATGGACAAATACAGCTCCAGGCGGGATGCCACACCCTGCATCATGGCATCAAGGGGATGACTCAAATATTTGACCCCGGCCTCGAAGCGCTGGCGCAGGGCCTGATTTTCGCCGATATGGTTCAGGTAATAGGAAAACAGGTATGGTATGCCGTTGCATTTGGCGGCCCGCCAATAGAAGCCGGTGCCGATATTGCTGTCCCGCCAGCCATCCGGCAACGGGAATTTATAGTCCATATTGAACCAGGCTTGTCCTTCCTGCCAGCGGGGCAGGAAATCTGCCGCCAGCCATTCGTCCAGGCGTTCTTTCACCCGAGTCCGGAAGGACTCGTTGTCGCTGGCATAATGGGTCCAGCAGATTGCTTCCAGCAGATAGAACATCCGGCAGTAGTCCACAATCAGCGAATCGGCGTTGGGGACAGGGTAGTTATCGAACCGGATCGGCACGCCGCTTTCGTGCCAGCCGTTCTCCAGCTGGAAAAGCACAAAATTCTCAGCATAGGCAATCAGATCGCGGTGGCCGGTGATGCAGGTATAGGCAGCAAAGGCGGAACAGACGTTCATGGCCATTGAGTACGGGCCGTTCAGCTTGTGACCGCCCCAGAAGCCGTTGCCGTAAGCGCCAGTGGGTAAGGCGAAAATCGGCACCCAGTCCTTCAGCCATTTCTCGGCTGCGCCAAGATAGCGCGAGCGCCGCTCGCCACCGGCCGCCACGGCGGCCTGCAGCAGGGCGTGGACATTTGAGCCGCCATCGGCGAGGTTCAAATCGCCACGGCGCAACAGTTCCACAATCTCGGGATAGGTGAAATCGGCCATCGGGCGGTTCAGCGGCTTGGCATGGAAAGCGCCATTGGGCAGCTGCTCGCCGACATATTGGTCGAAATAGGGAAAAGCCGCGTCAGCGTATTCTGGTTTGTGCAGCAGCTCTGCGCCGTACAACAACGCCCGCAGGGCATAGAACAGCGGATACCAGGACCGGCGGTATGCCGGCAATTGCTCTACCAGCCACGCACAATATGCATCCAGCGCCACAGGGGCAGTAAGCTGACGATATTCCATCATGTCCTCCGTTGGTTACGGTCAGGTTGTCGCGGCCGGAAATTCATCCGGCGGCTTATCTCAGAGGTCGCCGATAAGCTGCTGGCTGATTTTCCAGCGGGGATTCTTGCGTGAAACATCGACAGTATAAGGCGGCGCATAAGGTTCACTGCTGTCATTGAGGAAATAATGGCGCAGGGCATTGACGATCCAGCGTTCTATCTTCAGAACCAGCATCTTGTGCCGCAGGCGCCCCTGCATGTCCCGATTCAGGATGTTAGGCAGAGTGTTGGTGGTGATAATGTCATCAATGATATCAGTATGCAGATTCTCCTTGACCTCCTGCGAGGAATAAAAGTGGGTAACCACAAAGATCACCTTGGCCACGCCGGCATTCTTGAGATGGCGGCAGCACTCGGCGATTGTCCCGCCGGTGCGGACCATATCATCGCAGACCACGACATCGCGGCCCACCAGGTCCTCCAGCCTGGTCGGGCTGCAGGGGTCCGTGACGATGCTGACTTTCCGCTCGCCGCTGCGCTCCTTGTCCATCAGCAGCAACGAAGGCCGGGCCCGGTACAAAAGTCCGGTGGTCTCATGCTCCAGACATTTGAACACCTCCCGGGCAAACGGAGCCGCGCCTTTATCCGGTGCACAGATTACCAGCCCGTGCTCGGGGTTCTGCTGGCAAATTCCGGCATGATGCGCGAGATAATTGGCATAGATTGAAGCCGGGCAGAGATTGTAGAATTGCCGGTTGAAGACTTTCCGGAACACCCTGCGCACATTCGCAGAATGGTTATGGACAGTCATAACCGCATCAACCCCGCTGGCTTTGAGCAGATTTGCATACAGGCGGGCAGAAAAAGGCTGCCCGTCAAATTTCTTGTAATCCTGGATGCTCCGTACTTTTTCGTGTCCGTCATCATCGTCATCCAAGGTATCGTCGTCCGTGATTTCATCCGGCAGTGGCCCGCGGTCCTGGGCGCTGTAGAACAAATCCGGCTCAACCAGAATCACTTTCCTGGCACCGTTATCCTTGGCCGCACAGGCCACCAGGAAAGAGCGCATCGCCCGGGCATTGCGGGTGTACTCGCCGGAACATGACGAGACCAGGATGATGGTCTTGCCATCCAGGGAATGGCCAATATGCTCCAAGTCGTTTTCATCACTGATGAAGCGGGGGCAGAATTCCGTATTGGCAAAGCGCTTGTATGCCAAGATGTCTGATATTTCGGTCTCCTGCTGCATATAATGGGCAATGTCATTTGCCAATGGGTCATCAGCCACCGCACCGACAACAATAATTTCACCTAGCATCGTAATTACCACCTCAAAAGTAAAAAGTCATGGAAATATTCAGAATATGTTCAGAATATAATATCCAATCGGCAAAATTCGAATTATAGTGAATAAATTACCGATTCTTTGCCGGTCGGCGATGGCCGCCGGCTGTTTCGCTCTTGGGCCGGCATTTTTTGCTCTCCGGCCACATACGCTTTTTCAGGAGATTCTCAGATGTCTGCAAACCATTCTGTTCCCGTCTGGTCCAGCCTGCCCAGCTTCATTGCCGCCAGCCCGACGCCATTCCACGCCGTGCAGGCAGTAAGCACCGCCCTTGCGGCAGCCGGCTTCCAGGCATTCTCCGAACGCGACGCCTGGGATTTGTCGCCGGGCATGACGGGTTTTGTGCAGCGGAACCATTCTGCCCTGATTGCTTTCCGCATCGGTCAGTCCTGCGAGCCGGGCCGGGGCGGCTTCAGTCTGATCGGTGCTCATACCGACAGCCCCGCCCTGAAACTGAAATTGCGGGGCAGCCAGCATCAGGCCGGGACGTTGCGCATCCCGGTCGAGGTCTACGGCAGCAGCATTGACAGCACCTGGCTCGATCGGCCTCTGGGCATCGCCGGACGCATCTGGGCACTGGACCACCCCGACGAGAAACCGCTCCTGGTAGACAGTCGCCAGGCCATGGCCGTAATCCCGAATCTGGCCATCCATCTCAACTCCAGCATCAATGAGGGCTTCGCCTACAACCGGCAGCAGCATCTGGCAGCCCTATTCGGCGACTGCAAACTCGAGGACTTGCTCCAGGCACTGCTGGGCCGAAAAGCACCCGCGAGCCTGGATGAGCTCAGCGATGAGCTGTATCTGTATGTGAACGAAGCACCGCAATGGGTTGGTCTCCAGGGTGACCTGCTCTCGGCCCCGCGGCTGGACAACCTGGCCAGCTGCCAGGCGGCTTTGTGCGCCTTGCTCGCCGCATCCCCCGGCGAGGCCACCCAAGTGTTGTTTCTGGCCGACAATGAGGAAGTCGGCAGCGTCTCCGCCCAAGGCGCCAATTCGTCTTTCCTGCGCGATATTCTCTGGCGCCTGACCCCGGGCACGCCGCAAAGCGAGGAGAATCTGCTGCGTCATCTGTCGGCCTCCTGGATGCTCTCGGCTGATGCCGCCCATGCGCTGCATCCCTCGTATCCGGACACCCACGATCCGTCCTACAGCCCAGTCATCAATCGCGGTGTCGTGGTAAAGAACCACGCCTCTCTGCGCTATGCCAGCAATGCCATCAGCCAGGGCCGGCTGCTGCGGCTCTGCCGGCAGGCCGGCATCGCGATGCAGTTCTTCACCAGCCGGTCCGACAAGCCCTGCGGCTCCACCATCGGACCGACCTGTTCTGCCCATCTGGGCATACCGGCGGTGGACCTGGGCATCCCTGTCTGGGCCATGCACAGTTGCCGGGAGACCGCGGGCCGCCGGGATTTGGATTCCCTGACTGCAGTATTCACGGCTTTCTGGAGCGCAGACCAGTAAAAGCCCAAAGACTAATTTTTGCTTTGGCAAGGAGAGAAGGATATGTCCATTTACAATTGTCAAGTCTGCCAGTTTGTATTTGATGAGCATGACCGCGGGATGCCTTTCGAGCATCTGCCTGCCACCTGGACCTGCCCGGAATGCGGCAGCAGCAAGAGCAATTTCCTGCTGGCGGACAAGGCTGCGGTCCGGGCAGGGCGTGCTGCCGCGGCCGCACCGGCCGTTCTGTCGCCTCCGGCAGTCAGTTCGCACCGACATGCTGGCAACGAAGTGGAACAGTGGATGCAAGACATCCACACCATTGCCGCGACCGGGCAATCGATCAATGCCTCAATGCGCTGCCGGCAGCCGGTAATATCCTGGGATGACATCCTGATTTTGGGCAAACAGCTGGACTGCCTGCCGTTGCTCAATGAAGACACGGTCGTTACCCAGACTGTAATCGGTCCTAAAGCCAAGCAGCCGCTGGTCATTGATACACCAATATTGATCAGCCACATGTCTTTCGGCTGTCTGTCCAAGGAAGCCGCCATCGCCTTGGCCATGGGCAGCGCCCAGGCCGGCACTGCAGTAGGCTCGGGGGAGGGCGGGATTCTGCCGGAAAGCTTCAGCGCTTCCCGCAAATATATCTTCGAATATGTGCCGAATCAATACAGCGTGACTACAGAAAATCTGCTGAAGGTCGATGCCATTGAGCTTAAATTTGGCCAATCCAGCCGTCCCGGTCTGGGCAGCCACCTGCCCGGCCATAAGGTCACAGCAGAAGTCAGCGCAATCCGTGGTTTTCCGGCCGGGCAAGATATCATCAGCCCTTCCCGCTACCCGGATATCCACAGCCGCGCCGAGTTGAAAGCCAAAATCGACTGGTTGCGTGAGGCGTCCAATGGCCGGCCCATCGGGGTTAAAATTGCGGCTGGACAGGTGGAAAAAGACCTCGATTTTGCTTTGGCCGGAGGTCCGGACTTCATCACCTTGGATGGTCGCCCGGGCGGCACCGATTTTGCCCCCAAGTTCATCCAAATGGCGACTTCAGTGCCCACGTTGTTTGCCCTGGCGCGGGCAAGGAAATTCCTGGACAGCAACCACGCTTCGCAGGTCTCGCTGATCGTCACCGGCGGCTTGCGCATCTCCCCCGATTTTGCCAAGGCGCTGGCAATGGGCGCGGATGCGGTTGGCATCGGCACAGCGGCTTTGCTGGCCATGGGCTGCCGGCAAGATCGGCTCTGTCAGACCGGCAACTGCCCGCTGGGCATCACCGCCCAGCCTCCCGATGCACAGTCTTGTCTTGATATTGAACAGGCCGCGCAGCGTCTGAGCAACTTCTTGCGGGTCAGTACCCAGGAGCTGATTATGTTTGCCAAGCTAACCGGCCACCACAATATCCACGAACTTAATATTGATAATCTGTGCACCTGCAACAGCGAGATTTCCAACCACACTAATATCCGCCACGCATAAGCAGCAGGTGCAACTGCCGCCTCATCAGGGAAAGCGATAAACCGTACATTCGCCCGGTACGCCGCCAATGCAGACCATGCCGGCGGCCTGGGCCAGTGCCTCGCGGGCCGGGAGGCCAGCCTTGACAAACAGCAATGGCTGGCACTGGAACTGACGGAAAAATTCTGCTGCGGTGCTGCGCAGCAATTCAGCGACTCCGGTGCGGTCGGCTTTGGGATGGACGACAAAATCCATGCTGTTCTGGTTATACTCCCGCACTGCGAAAGCGTATCCGGCGATATCTCCTCTGCCGGTCTCGGCCACTCTCAGCACCGCATTGCCGGAGAGCATTTCCTGGAAAGCGATCCGGTAGTCGCTGATGCGGGCGGCAGGGCCAGTCCGCCGGTTATGCTCCTGGTCGTACATTTCCGGCAAATAGAACAGGAATTTATCGCACTCGAACTGGTCTGCCAGTACGCCCTGGCGCAAGGTCAGCGGTCCCAAACTGCCATAAGCCTCTGCCGCTTCGCGGTAAAAATCGCTTTTGCTCAAGCACAGCGGCCCGGTCTCGCCAGCAAAAATCAGCTTGAATCCCTGCCGGCAGTAACTCTTCACCGCATACTTATTGCCGCTGCTGCAGCAGAGCATCCGGGCTGGTGAGGCATGAAAATCCTCCACGCAGTATTGCAGCAAGGTATTCATCAGGCCGCGGCGGCGGAATTCCGGCTCAGTAAAGACATTGCCGAAATTTCCCCGTCCGGTGCGAGTGCTGTAGGCGAACCACAGCCGGGCCGCGAATTGTCCTTCGCTTTCCGCCAGATACAGATGGTCTATGACCTCCGGCACTGAATGTCCGGCCAAAGCCTCCCGATAGTACAAACGCCAGTAGGCGTGGTCCTGGACCGCGACACGGTACGTATCAAAACCGAGTGAGCCCATCAGATAACGCACCACCCGGGCCGGAACAGTCGCATCCGGGGTGATGATCCGCCAAATCTTCAAGTCAGCCTCAGCATGCAGTAATTCCATCGTCTTTCCTTTTGGAGATTGTAGTGCTCCTCCAGAGCGCTGGGAGAGGGTAGTACTAAACAAAAAGTTAATTCTATATTCAGGAGTTACAAGTGCATGGCGGTAGAACCGCACAAATTTCCCGGCTGAAGAGAAAGGGACAGACACCGTCCATAACCGCTGAAACGCTCCGTTAGGGTTGTTGGCGTCTCGCCGGTTCAATGAAGAGGAAATAACCGCCAAGAGACAGAGTGATGCTTCAGTTTTCCAGGGCGCAAAGTCCACACCGTCCACAAAGTCCACACCGTCCACAAAGTCCACATCTCTGACGATTGTTTTTTCCAGCTTGACATTAAATAAATGCACAATATCTTAAGTGGTTACATAATCGTTGTCCCCGCAGGGCAACAGATGCGCGATTCCTTTCCGGCTGGTCCTGGTTCTGCCAGTAAAATGGCATAAGACTGCCGGACCAGGCCCGTTACTGCAACGCACCCCCAACCAGGAAACAACAAAATGATGCGAGATTATATCCTGTCCGGGCATGAACCCAGCCGTCTGCCGGCAGACAAAGACTGGCGCCTGGTCTGGCATGATGAATTCGATGGCACTGAGCTGGACACCAGCAAGTGGGGCTTCCGGCTGAATTTCTGGGGCAAGCCTTTCCCGGCTTTCACCACAGAAGGAGTAGTGCTGGACGGAAACAGTAATCTGCAGCTGCACGTGGTCAAAAAAGGCAACCAGTATTGCTCGCCGCACCTGCAGACTGCCTCGCTGACCTATGATCTCCCCAAAGACACCGGGGCTTTCTGGCCCTTCGGGCGCTACCAGAAGCCTAAATTCCTGCACAAATACGGCTTTTATGAAATCCGCTGCCGCCTGAACCGCCAAGCCGGCTGGTGGGCTGCATTCTGGCTGCAGTCACCCTCCATCGGCGCACATCCTGATGCCAGGCAATGCGGCGTGGAATGTGATATCATGGAAAGCCAGGAGTTCCCGCAGCGCCGGGAAATCCGCTGCGGGAATATCTGGAACGGCTACGGACACGACTGCACCAACCCCGGACACGCCCGGTACATCCTCGGGGAGACGCCAGGAGACTGGCATCGTTTTGCAGTGGACTGGAGCCGGGACGGATATGTCTTTTATGCCGATGACCAAATCGTCCACCGGGAGACTGATGTGGTCTCCGACGTGGAGCAGTTCATACTGGTATCCACCGAATGCATGGGCTACCGGCGCAATCCGCCCGAACCCGACCCGCGTCTTGATGAAATCGTCCTGCCGGAATATTTTGAAGTAGACTATGTGCGGGTCTTTGATCAGTGCTGAGCTCAGCCTGGCTGTTTCTCTGACCGGGTAAATCACAGACTTCACTTCCGGCAAGGTGAAAAACTCGAAAAAGCCATTACATTATGGCGCAGGTTTTTGCAATTGTCCAAGGAAGTCAGTTAATGCACCACATTTATCGTTTAGCCGCGATTATTCCTGGTCTGCAGGTCGGCAATCCGACTTATAATGCGCAGCAGATCATCAGCTTGTTTGAACAGGCGAAGGCCAACGGTGCCAGTCTGATAGCAACGCCGGAGCTGGCCTTGACCGGCTATACCTGCGGTGATCTGTTTGAGCACGAAGTGCTGCTCAGAGCGGCAGAAAACAGCCTGCGTACAGTTATCGCCGCTACGGCAGGCAGCACCGCCATCCTGCTGCTCGGACTGCCCTGGAAAATCGGCAGCCGGCTGTTCAATACTGCAGCGGTGATTCAGAACGGGCGGCTGCGGGCAGTCATCGGCAAAACCTACCTGACCTCCTATCGGGAATTCTATGAAAAGCGCCAGTTCCGCTCCTGCCGGGAATACGACGGGCAGACGGTCCTCTGGGATTCCCAGCCCCTGCCGTTCGGCAATGACATAGTCCTGCAGGCAGGGACGGATTTCCGCTTCGCGCTGGAGATTTGCGAAGACCTCTGGGCGGTGCAGCCGCCTTCCATCCACCATGCTCTGAACGGCGCTCAGATCATCTGCAATCTCTACGCCGGGCCGGAGCAGGCCGGCAAAGCTGACACCCGCCGGCGCATTGTGCAGATGCAGAGCTACCGCCTGGCCTGCGCCTATCTGCTGTCGGGCGCCGGAGTCCAGGAATCGACCAGCGACTTGCTCTTCTCCGGCCATTCGCTGATCGCCTGCAACGGCAAGATGCTCGCGGAAAGCTGCCGTTTTCAGCGCGGCAACCAGGTGATATATGCGGATGTCAAGCCGTCCTGGCTGGAAATCACTCGCCGGGCCTGGACCAGCTTCAACGAATGTCCGTACCCGCCTGCCCGGGTAGTTGACCTGGAAGGCGTCCCGGAAGCACCCGACTGGCAGTATTTCCAGCTGGAGCCCCATCCGTTCATCCCTGGACAGCAGGAGGACCGGCCGGCCCGTTACGAGGAAATCCTGTCCATTCAAGCCTCAGCTTTAGCCAAGCGCTGGGAGCACAGCGGTGCCCGCCGCCTGGTCCTGGGCCTTTCCGGCGGCCTGGACTCCACCCTGGCATTGCTGGTCTGCGCACGTTGCAGCGATTTGCTGGGCCGGGAGCGTTCCACGATTTGCGCGGTCACCATGCCGGGATTCGGCACCAGCCCCCGCACTCAAGCCAACGCCAACCAGCTGGCCTCGGCCCTGGGGGTGGAATTGCGGACCATCAGCATTACCAAGGCGGTTGAGCAGCATCTGGCTGACATCGGGCATGATTTGCAAGATCACAATGTCACCTATGAGAACAGCCAGGCCCGGGAGCGCACCCAAATCCTGTTTGATCTGGCCAACGATTTGGGAGGGCTGGTGATCGGCACCGGTGATCTGTCCGAAATCGCCTTGGGCTGGAACACTTTCAACGGCGATCATATCTCCAACTACTCAGTCAACGCCGGTATTCCCAAGACCTTGGTGCGGGCGCTGATAGAATACCTGGCGGCCGGTGCCGAGGCAAAGCTTGCCGCCATCCTGGAAGATATCCTCAAGACACCGGTGTCACCTGAACTGCTGCCCGGCACACAGCACACTGAAGACATCCTGGGCAGCTATGAACTGCATGATTTCTTCCTGTACTATTTTTTCAAATATGGCGAAGAACCGGCCACCTTGCGCGACCTGGCCATCCAGGCTTTCGCAGGCACTTTCTCCCCCGAGGAAATTACCCGCGTCCTGACGGTCTTCCTGCGCCGGTTTTTCAGCCAGCAATTCAAGCGGAACGTCATGCCGGACGGCCCGAAAGTCGGCTCCGTGGCACTGTCGCCGCGCGGAGACTGGCGGATGCCGGCCGATGCCAGCGCCGAAGTCTGGCGCCTGGCCCTGGAATAGTATTCTAAGAGAACACGAACAGCAGTAAAAAAGGGATTAGTATGCAATTACCATCAGTCTGGCAAGAGGGATTGACACTCTATTATGATCAGCTGCTGCGGCAGCAGGCCGCGGCCGCATTCCGGAAGAATGTCTTGCCGGAAACGGCTGCGGACTGGGATGCAGAAGCATTACGGGCCAAAATCTGGGCTCAGCTGGGCTGCCGGGTCGATCATACTCTGCCGCTGGACGTGCAGGTCACCGGTGAAATCCGCTGCCCCGGCTACCGGATTCAGAAACTCTGCTACCAGAGCCGCAAGGATTTCTATGTCACCGGCAACCTCTATATCCCTGATGGTGAGGGCCCTTTCCCGGCGGTGCTAAACATGCACGGCCATTGGAGCCAGGGGCGCCTGGCGGCACGGGTGCAGCAGCGCGGTCATCTGCTGGCCCTGAGCGGGTATGTCTGTCTCTGCGTTGACGCCTTCGGTTCCGGCGAGCGCTGCAGCATCCACGGTGAATTCGAATATCACGGCCATACTCTGGGCGGCAATCTGCTCCAGTTCGGAGAAAGCCTGATGGGCGCACAAGTCGTGGACAATATGCGCGGCATCGATCTGCTCTGCTCACTGCCTTATGTCGATGCCCAGCGCATTGGCGCTACCGGTGCCAGCGGCGGCGGCAACCAGACTATGTGGGTTGCGGCGATGGACACCCGGATCAAAGCTGCAGTGCCGGTGGTCAGCGTGGGCAGCTTTGAGTCCTATGTGATGTGCTCCAACTGCATCTGCGAGCTGCTGCCCAACGGACTGACTTTCACTGAAGAAGGCGGCGTTCTGGCTTTGGTCGCACCGCGGGCGCTGATGCCCTGCAATGCCATGCAGGACAGCAATCCGGCTTTCGCGCCGGCGCAGATGCTGCGCAGCCTGGCGGAAGCCAGGAAAGTCTACCGGGCCCTGGATGCAGCGGACAATCTCAGCTGCTTTATTTCCAACCAAACGCATGGCTACTGGCCGGAAATCCAGGAAGCTATGCTGGGCTGGTTCAATCTGCACCTCAAGGGGCAGGGCCTGGGCAGGCCTGTCACCTCATTGCCGAAATATCAGACTCTGCCGGAAGAAGACCTGATGGTTTTCCCCAAAGGTCAGCGCCCGGCCAAGGTCTGCACTATCGCCGAGTACTGCCGCCGGCGCCAGGCCGAGGTCGCGCCAACGCGGCGTTTCAGCCGGGAGCGCCTGAGCGAGCTGCTGCATCTGTCCCCGTTGCACTCTCCCTGTCTGCAGGAATTGCCCTCGACCGGATGCTGGCGCCGCTTTACCCTGAGCGCCGCTGACGGTACCTTGCTGCCGTTGCTGCTGCGTCCTCCGCAGCCCGGGAAGGGCTGGGTACTGCTCTCCGCTCCGAATGGCAAACAGGAGCTGGAAGGCAGCAAGATACTGGATGCGGTGTCAGCGGCTGGCCTGGGTCTGGCGATTCTGGATGTCTTTGCCTGCGGCGAAAATGATCTGAGGAACAGAGCCGAGTCTGAGAACCGCAATTACGCCCGGGCCTTGTTATGGCTGGGTCAGACCCAGCAAGGCAAATGGGTGGAGAACTACCGCCTGGCGGAATGGGCTGTGCAGCAGTTGTATCCCGGAGCCGCGATCGCCGCGGGCGGATACCGTGATACCGCGGTTGCGGCGCTGCTGTTTGCTGCCCTGCAGGATGGGCCGGTTGATTTGTATCTGGAACAGGCTCCGCAGTCGCTGTCCTACAGCCCGGAGAAAACCAAGCTGTTCACCCTGGCCTATCTGATCCCCGGCATATTGAATTGTGCTGACATACCCGAGCTCTTGTCGGCAGCCGGCGGCGCCATCGTGAACCTCGACCCGGTGCCGTAACTCTACCGCTAAGGGAAACCATGGCTGACTGCAATCTGGCGGTTCAACTCTATTCGGTTGGCCTTGCTGGGCAAGGGCGTGCTGGATTTCGACGCCGTGCTGGAAGCCGTGACATCGGTTCTTTGGCAAGCGCCCGCATCAGCTATGAATTCATCACAAGCAAGATGGCCTGAACTGGAATCACCAGTCCGGGACTCAAATTGCAGGCTGCTGGCCGTCGGCGGATGCATCGGTCAGCACCTCCACCAAGGATAATTATGAGCACTCAACGCCACCTCCTTTTGCCGGGTCTGACCCTGCTGCTCTCCTGCCTGCTGCTCCAGGCTGAGCCGGAAATTGAAACTGTGTCGGCTCTGCAGCAGGAAGCCTGGCAGCAGATCATCCAGAAGGACCCTGAGATCACCCCCGAGGCAGTACAGCAGTTCTATCTCGAATACGCCCCTGATCTGCTCAAGGAATGGGACCGTTTCTGCCTGGAACATCCCACCGAAGCGTTGCAGTTCCTGCAGCGGATGATTGACAAATACCTGTCCATCGAACGAGTCAAGGAGGTCAACCCCCAGGAATATCAACGCCTGCTGAAAGTGCAAAAAATGGAGAGCCGCATCCGGATTTTAAGCCGGGAAATACAGCTTTTAGCCGATAAATTTGCCGGCAAGGAAGCTACTGAGGAGCCAGAGCTGTACTGGGAACTGCAGCTGCGCAAGCAGGAATTGCGGAAACTCCTGGAGCAAAGTTTTGAAGAATCGCAACAACATCAGCAAATCGAAATCAACCGCCTGGAAACGGAAATGAAAATGCTCAAACAGCGTTTTCAGGAACGCTCCGCCAACCGTGCCATGATCCTGCTTGAGCGTTTCCGGGTCTTGACCGGGCTGGACGGGGACGCGGAAGAACCATAACTTTATGACCGAACTAACTGAGAAAATCGCGCGCCGCCGGACCTTTGCCATCATCTCACATCCCGACGCAGGTAAAACCACCTTGACGGAAAAACTGCTGTTGTACGGCGGGGCACTGCAACTGGCCGGCTCGGTCCGGGCCAAGAAAAATCAGCGCAACACCACCTCTGATTGGATGGATATTGAGCGGGAGCGTGGCATCTCAATTTCGTCCACCGTGCTGCAGTTCACCTACCGTGACTATTGCATAAATCTGCTGGACACCCCCGGGCACCGTGATTTTTCGGAAGATACCTACCGTGTTCTGACCGCGGTGGACAGCGTGATAATGGTCATTGATGCGGCCAAGGGAATTGAGGAGCGTACGCGCAAGCTGTTTGAAATCTGCCGTTTGCGCAATATCCCCATCTTCACTTTCATGAACAAGCTGGACCGGCCGGCCAAAAATCCCCTGGAGCTGCTGGATGAACTGGAAAGCGTGCTGGGCATCGGCGGTTTCCCGGTGACCTGGCCGCTGGGTGACGGGCCCGATTTCCAAGGCGTCTATGACCGTTTGGCAAAGGAATTGCACCTGTTTTCGAACCGCGGCAAAGGCAGTGCCCGGGCAGCAGAGCAAATCACCGGCGCGACGGACCCGCGCATCAGCGAATTGATGCATCCCGACCTGTATCAGGAATGGTTGGCCCAGATCGAACTGCTGTCCCTGGCCGGAGAGACTTTTGATCATGAAAAAATCCGGCAGGGAGCATTGACACCGGTGTTTTTCGGCAGCGGCATCAACAACTTCGGGGTGCAACTTTTGCTGAATTACTTTGTCGAACATGCCATACCCCCGCAAGCGCGAAAATCCAGCCTGGGACTGATTCAGCCGGAACGCGAAGAGTTCTCAGGCTTCGTGTTCAAGATTCAGGCCAATATGGACCCCAATCACCGGGACAGCCTGTCGTTCCTGCGGGTCTGCTCCGGAGTTTTCCGCAAGGACATGACAGTGCCTAATCCGCGCGGCGGCGGACGCCCGTTGCGCCTTTCTTACCCACAGCGCCTGTTCGGGCAGGAGCGCGAATCCGTAGAGGAAGCCTACCCCGGCGATATTGTGGGCTTGGTCAGCCATGGGAATTTTCGCATCGGTGACACCCTGACCAACATTCCGCAGCTGGTTTACAACGAGATTCCCCGCTTTCCGCCGGAAGTCTTCGCCTATCTGCACAACTGCTCGCCTTCCAAGTACAAGCAGTTCCGGGAAGGCCTGGAGCAGCTTCTCAACGAAGGCGTGATTCAAGTCTTCTACCTGCATAATTCGCAGCAGAAGACTGCGTTGCTGGGTGCCGTCGGGCAGTTGCAGTTCGAAGTCGTGCAGCACCGCCTGGAGACCGAATACGCCGCCAACGTCCGGCTGGAGGCGGCGCCTTTCACCCAGGTACGCTGGCTGTCCCCGGATTTTGATCCTGCCTCACTGCAAGACGTCTATCTGGGCAGCAATGTGCGTCTGGCCCAGGACAGCGACGAGGTCTATGTGCTGCTGTTTCCGGATGAATGGTCAGTGAACTACTTCTGCGAAAAGAATCCCGGCTTTCACCTGCTGAAGTACTCCTCTTTGCAGGGCGAGACCATTTAACATTCACCCGGTGTCGGGTCTGCCGCAATCAGTCCGGCGACAGCCCCCGGCGTTACCAACCGCACAGGAGGTCATTATGACAACACTGCATAGTTTATTCCGCTGGCAGCTGGCAGCTGCCGGCCTTGCCATGCTGACCATGTTTTGCGCTTCTGCTTCGGCCCAGGACCTTGAGGACTTAGGCAGCAACAGGCTGATGATCCGGTCGCTGCGCGATCTGGGAGCCCTGGGGCAGGATGTGCTGAGCCTCTGCTGGAGTGCTGATGGCCGGAAGCTCCTGGTGGACAAGTATAACGGATCATATTCCAGCATCCAGCTGCTGGACCTGGAGCAGAACAGCGCCCAGGAAATCAGCACCACCCCTGATTTCCGGAGGCAGAATCTTGGTTGGGGCCATTGCAACAATCCGAGCTGGGCCCCCAGCGAAAAGATGCTGGTTTTCTGCGCTCAGGCCGGGCGCAGCAAGGAGACCGTCCGGGCCCAGTCCGGTTATGGTCTGCACAACAACCTCTGGCTGCTTGATGAACGGGGGAAATTTACCCAGCTGAACAACACCGGTCTGTCGCAAAGCAATCCCCGCGGGGTGCTCTTTCCGTCTTTCTCCCGTGATGGCCGGCAGATTTTCTGGACCCAGGTGCTGGGCAACTCGCGCCTTAATTCCGCCATGGGCAGGCGCGCGATGTGCCTGGGAGACCTGGTCTTCAAGCATGGCCGCTGGAAGCTGGAGAATATTGAGCACTACACTCCCGGCGAAGGGAAAGATTTTTATGAGACCTACGGCTTTTCGCCGGACGGCAAAAGCGTGCTGTTTGCGGCTGCGATGGATAACCGGCAGCCATGGTTTACGATGAATATCTATACCATGAACATCCCCGCCAACAACCCGCCCCAGGCAATCACCAACACCCACAGTGCCTGGAACCGTCATGCGGCTTTCTCACCCAAAGGCAGGAAAATCACCTGGAGCAGCAGTGACGGCATGCTGCTGACCAATCTCGGAATCGGCGGGCGCCTGTGGGAAAAATACCTGCGCACCGAGCTCTGGCTGGCAAACCAGGATGGCACTGACAAGTGCCGGCTCACAGGCTTCAATTTCCGCAACACCAAAGAATTCGCCGGGCGCCGGGCGGTGGTGGGAATGAACGCCTGGCATCCTAACGGGCAAGAGATCGCATTGGTCCTGATGCTGGAGAAGCGCAACTACGAACTCGAAAGCAAAGTGGTCATTCTGGAACTCGCAGACAACTTTGTCGCCCCGCCACCTCCCACAGCACCAATACCACCACCGGCAACAACTGCCCCCGCAGTGCCGGAGGGGTGATGCTCTGCCGGATCGTGCGGCTCTGCGAAGGCTGCGCGAAGTGCCTTGGACATAAAAAACACGGCCGCAGACGAATCATCTTTGTTCGCCTGCGGCCGGATGGAAGAAAAATTCAGCCCAACTTATTTGTTGGCATTGCCGGAAACGTTGGTTGACTGCATGTAGAACAGGAACGGGATCGGGATTGGGAGCATCACCGAGCTGCGGGTGGACTGGATATCAGTCACCGAAGTGGCCTTGAGGTCCTTTGCGGTCTGGGTCAGCAGTCTGACGGTCTGGGGGACATTCACAGAGTCTTCCGAGAAGAAAGAAATGGTTCCGGGGTTGTCCACTGATCCGGTCAGCAGCGGCCATTTCAGAAAATAAAATCCCCAGTTCTGAGCATTGATATGGGCGATCGGCTCACCATCGGCGAGCTTCTGTCCGTTCAGGAGGCTTTTTTCGGCGACTTGGACACTGGCGCAGCCCATGGCCAGCAGGGTGATGACAGTGATGATTACGGTTGCGAATTTTTTCATGTTTTCTCCTTGGTTAAAATTTTCAGACAGGTCAATATGCAGTCATCCGGCTGCACACCGCTTAAAATTAATGCTGCTTTAGGTTATTGCAAGTGCAATAACCATTTTTTGCTAATATTATGCTCCAGACAGGGGTAATGGATCAGGCAAAAGTAACAATGGATGGGACATATGAATGATACAATGTGACAATGGAATATGCGATTTTAGCTTACCGGTCCCATTGTCTTAGTCATACGTCCCATGCGTCCCATACGTCCCATGCAATTTCCCGCTCCCCCCGCACGCCATCTGCACCCAGGCCGGCAAAAGTGACTGGAAACAAACGTGAGTGACAAGCAGCACAACGAAATGCTCGGACCAGCCTCCGAAGGACAGATCATGGCCGGAAATTCCCTCCTCGCCAGTCGGTCGGGGCCGCCGGCTATCCTGCCCCAGACACGCTGTCTGAACAGCAGCGATGAGGCTTTTGCCGTCGTTCTGAATGATATTCTGCCGGCTGATGTCGCCCCGGTGCTGCTTAAACAGCTGGAGAGCCGGCGCCAGCCGACCACTGCATTATCCTTGCTGCTGCTGCTGGGTTTTCTGCTTATTGCCGGCATTCTCTTGTATATTTTCTTTCCCGGGCGCAAGCCGTTGTCGGAAGTACCGGAATATCTCCTGGCACCAGATACTGCTCTGCCCCGCCAGGACCCGCTGTATGCAATCCAGCGGCAGGCCCGCAAAGCTCTGCACCAGCAGGATTTCCAGCGCTGCGAACAGCTCTTGCAACCATATCTGGATGGGATTATTGAGGCGCACCAGCACCGGCATTACGAATGCCTGCTCTTCGATTATTTTCACGCCCTGCAGGCCGGCCTGCCCGAGCCTGCAACCATGGGCCAGGCCAAGGGAGCGCTGGTAAAGCTATGTGAACAGGACCCGGAAAACATCAACTGGAAGCTGTTCTATCTGTTTTTCCGCCGGGAGGAATATGATTATCAGCTCTTTGACTGCAGCAAGTATGCTGACACCTGGCAGAGCAAAAGCATTTCTCTGCAGTCCCTGCTGAACCGGGTCCATGAAGCCCGCAAGATCAACCGGCGCTGGCTTTCTGATGACCAAGCCCGCCATGCCCGGCAAAAGCGCCAGCTCGACTGGATTGAGGCGCAAATACTGCTGCTGCTCTGGAAACTTGAGGGAGGGCAGGGCACCTGCCGCTTCCCGGATGATTTCGCCGATCCGGGCGTGGCCCGGCGCGAAAAAGCTCTGGCCATCACCGGCGAATACCCCCGGGACCGGGATTTCCTGCTGCTGCGCCGCTCACTGGTGGAAACCATCCGCAGCAACACTTTCATAGGCAATTCGTATTACTTCAACGGGCAGGTATTCTGGCATACCGGCCCGCTCTCAGCTGAAATCCGCCGCATCAATTACCTGCTGCTCAATCCACCATAGACCCGGCGCCTGACTCCAATCATACCCTCAACTCTGCAGTCTGCCGTGAAAAAAATCCTCTCCAGCATATTTCCCTCCCGGACGCTGTCTCTGGGCGGCGGCATCGCCTCCGCCCGCGACCCGAAGTTCTATGCAGTGGCGTTGCTCTATCTGGGCGCATTTATCGCTTTCGCCCATGACGGTTTTTTTCAGGTCGAGGGCGTCTTCCTGTACCAGCAGGGCATCGTGACCCTGCTATTGGCCTTTGTTCTGGCTGCGACCCTCAACTGGGAGCTGTATCTGTTCGGGCGTCCGGCCGGAGCCAATCTGGTGCTGCAGTTCATCGCCATCTTCCCCTGGGCGCTGTTCCTGGCCCGAATCCTGGGCGACCCCACCCCGCAGCCGCTGTTCCCGGAGTCCAGCGGGTTGTTCGCCGATTTGCTCAGCACAGTTGAGGATTTCATCCATGCCAGCGGGGAGCGCTTCCTGCCGCCTTGGCTGGTGGATATCTTTGCCAACTGGAAAATCTCGCTGCTGGCCATCATCTGCCTGTTTATCCTCAGCTGCAGATTCCTGAAGCTCAAGCTGGCCGGGCTGATTATACTGCTGCTGATCCCGCTGAGCCAGACCTTGGCGGCAGCCCCGGAACCAGAATTCCTGCTCGGTTCGCTGCTGTTTCTCTTCGGGCTGTCCTGGCAGTTCTGCCGCTACGACAAGACCATCTTCTTCGAGAATGTCATTGCGAGCCTGCAGATCAGCAACGGCATAGACGAGGCGCTGCTGCGGGTCGTGCTGAACACCATGCAGAGGCTGTTTGCCGGCAATCAGAAACTCTCTGAAGCGCATTTTCTGCAAATGGTCAAGGATGCCTACCCCTCTGCTGCTGCCGACGACGAAGAGGCCCGGGCGCTGGCGGCGGTGATCACCCGCAAAATGGTATACTCCTATAATCTGGTCCATATCCAAGGCGGCAGTGACGGATTTTTCCTGCTGCCCAATCAGCGCCTGTATACCTACGACAGCCTGCTTGTCAGCATTGCCGCCGTCCCTCGAATAGTGTTAATGCTGATTACTGCCGTTATCTGGGTCCTGCTGCCCATAGATTTGATTCCGGATGCGATACCTTTTTTCGGGACTCTGGATGATATCAGCGTGACGATTCTCTCAACCTATGTCCTGAAGAAGTCCCTGAACCAGGAATAACAGATAAAAAAAGCCGCCCGGGGATCGGGCGGCGACAATGTCTGTGGCAACCCCGCCAGGATTCGAACCTAGACTAACTGGACCAAAACCAGTTGTGCTGCCATTACACCACGGGGTTAGGGCGAAAGCATACTATAAGCTCAGTTCCAGAGTTTTCAAGCAGTGCACTTTCAGGAATAATTAAACAAGTCGGGCAGGGTATAATTCCCGCCGCTGGCTTTATTGAGTGCCCGCAGTACTTTCCCCCTGACATTATTGCTCAGCCAGCGGCCGCGGCAGGCCTTGGAGACCATCTTGTAAGTAAGCTGTTCCGTGGATGCATTCACCAGATCGCGGCTGCGCAAGCCCAGTTCCTGCAGAATTGCCGCAATCGGCTGAGGGCCGAATTCGCGGCGCTGGCTCTCTGAAGCAGAAGGAAGTGACATCAAGGGTTAAGTTTCGGGAAAAAAGTGGATAAACCGATTTCAAGGATAAACTGCATGGTCATGGCGGAATATTCCTGCTGCCGCTGCCCTAACTGCGGGACTTTCTGCCGCGGTGCAGGCGGATACAGGAAATGATTCTCGGGCTGGAACTGTGTCTGGGGCGCAGCCTTGGAATGCAGATGTTCAGGAACCTCGACCTGCTGCCATTTGCAAACCGACTCGAAACGCCTGGCGTTCGCCTGCCATTCCCAGCTGTTCATCACAATCCGGCCGGCATAAAAAGACAGCAATTTGAAGGCCGGGCGATGACTGCGCCCCAGGGCGGGGGCACACCACTGGGTCCAGTTCCCGCGCCGGAATTCCAGGTCGAGATGCAGATGGCCTCCCATGGCCAGCAGCAGTTGCGGGTGGGCGTCAAACAGTGCGGTCAAGCGCCCTGCTTCCAGGAAGCAGGGCGGATAAGCCGGTTCGTGCATGATAAAGATGCAGGGGCGGGTAGCATTCTGGCGCAATTCCTGCTCCAGCCACTGCCAGCTTGATTCATTGAAGACCAGGCATCCCTCTTTGCCCACAGCCTGCTGGTCCAAACTGGCGACAATGAAATGAAATCCGGCATAAGTGAAGCTCTGCTTGTCGCTGCCGAAGACATTCTCGAATTCCCACGGCCAGTTGTCACCGGGAATGATGATATAAGGCCGGGATAATTCCTGCTTCAGGAAATCCCGCAGCCATTCCTGACGGCGCAGAGAGAGGTTTTTTCCTGCGGCGGGTGGCAGCATGCTCTCAGGCAAAGCACAGTTATCACCGGTGATAAAAGTCAGTGCCGGCTTGAGTTCATCACGCAAAATATTGCAGGCGGCTTTGACCAAGGCCAGGCTCTCTGCATCGGTGATATGCAAATCACTCAGCCAGGCGGCCTGGAACAATAGCGGAGCATCCGGAGAGGCCCAGGCCGGCGGCGCGGCCAGCGCCGTTACCTCGAAAGTCTTGGCGATTTCCAGCAACCGCTGGGCCGGTGGCAATTCATCGGCGTGGCTGACGCTGCACAGCACCAGGAACAATAGCATGGCCAGAAAAATTTGTCGCATGGATTAATTTCGGGGTAGATTGGGGCTGTTCGGCTTCAGGCCCAGGCGGTCTCCAGGGGCTTATCCTGATGTGAGACCATCAGATTCACATCCGTTCGCTGCAGCTTCTGCAGCTCTGCGCGGGCACTGGCATCAGCCAGAGCCGCGGTATTGCATTCCTGGCTCAGATGCATCAGAATCACATTGCGGGTATTGGGTGAGAGCACTCTGGCCAGGCATTCGCTGCTCTGCTGGTTGCTCAGATGCCCCTGCGGCCCCAGAATGCGCTGCTTCAGATACCAGGGCCGCTGTGACGCCGCCAGCATATTCAGGTCGTGATTGCTCTCCAGCAATATTGTATCGCAGCTGCGCAGCTGGAATTCCGTCATCCGGCCGGCCTGCCCCAAGTCCATGGCCAGACCAATCTTCCGGGAACAGCGACTGATGACATATCCCACCGGATCGACTGCGTCGTGTTCCAGCGGGAAAGGCGTGATCTTGAATTCCCCCAGTTGGAACTCTCCGCCAGGTGCAAAGCGCACCACCGCGCCCAGCTTCGGATCAAGATAACGCAATTTTTCAGCACAGAGGCGGCTGGCATAGACAGGCACTTTGAAATACTCGGCACAGACTCTCAAACCACGGATATGGTCGATGTGTTCATGAGTAATAAGAATACCCTTAACCATATTTTCCGACAGGCCGCTGATGCGCATTCGTTGTCGCAGTGCCCGCAGGCTCAAGCCGCTGTCGATCAGCAGACCCTCCTGGTGATTATGCACCAGAAGGGCATTGCCGGCGCTGCCGCTGGCCAGAACTGTAACTCCCAATGCTGTCATATCACAGTGCCTTCAGGTAAACTTTCAAATGTATCCAGCAGGATTCTCCGGGCCACCCGGTCGGCGACATCGACATCGCCGCCCAGCAACTCGCGAGTACGCTGCAAGCCTGTCAGGACTTCCTGGCGGCGACTGCCGTCAGGAAGAATCTGCAACAGTGCCCGGGACAGGTTTTCCGGCGTAGCCTGGTCCTGGAGATATTCCTCATATACGCAGGCATTGCAGACCAGATTGGCAATGCTGATCCAAGGCAGCTTCACCAGCCATTTGCCCAACAGCCAGGACAACCAGTTGAGACGATAAGTCACCACCAGGGGCAAATCCAGAATCGCCGCCTCAACCGTCACCGTGCCGCTGGCGGCAATGCCTGCCGAGGCCCGGGTCATCATCTCCCGGGTCTGGCCCAGGCACAATTCCAAGGGTGGCAGCAGTCCGTACTTCTGCTTCTGACGCGAAATGATTTCCCGGGCGACCATCATGGTCTTTTCCCGGGGCAGAGACAGGACGAAGCGCAGTTCCGGCCGCTGCTGCTGCAGCGTTGCTGCCGTCTGCAGCAAGGTTGGCAGGATGTAATGCAGCTCACCGCTGCGGCTGCCGGGCAACAGCAGCACCAGGTTCGGATCACGCTGGACTGTCCGTTTGCGATACGGTGCGAGCGCCGGCAGCAAAGGATGCCCGACAAACTCCACCGGCAGGGTGGTGCCGGCGTAGACTGCCGGTTCGAAAGGAAAGATGCAGAACAGCCTGGCCACGCTGTGGACTATAGTCTTGATGCGGCCCTTCTTCCAAGCCCAGACTTGCGGACTGATGTAATAGAACACCGGGATGCCGGAACCACGCAATTTTTTGGCCAGGCGCAGATTAAAGCCCGGGTAGTCGATCAGGACCACGGCGGCCGGATGCTGCTTGCGGATGCGGGTCGATAAATCCCGGAACAGCCGGAAAAACTTTGGCAGGTGGCGCAGCACCTCCACAAAGCCCACCACTCCCAGTTCAGAAGAATCAATGGCGATTTCCACTCCGGCCTGGCGCAGCTGTTCCCCGCCCATCCCGTACAATTGCACACCGGGTGCCAGCTGCCGCAGCTTCTCAGCCAAGCGGGCACCATAATCATCACCGGAGGCCTCACCAGTGATTATCCATATTGCATTGGGCTCAGGCATCACAGCTCCCAAGAAGTATTGCGCTGGTCCGGCCTCCGCAAAGCGGCTCCAGCCCCCGCCTGCGGGACAACCTGGCCTGGAATCACTGCAGCACAGCCTTGATCCGCCGGACTCCGCGGCTCGAGCTCTCTTCTTTCAAGATTTTGAAATGTCCCAGTGCGCCAGTATTCAGGGCATGCGGTCCGCCGCAGATTTCGCGGGAGAAGTCACCCATGCTGTAGAGTTTCACCACTTCACCGTATTTATCCTCGAACAATCCGATGGCCCCGCATTTTTTGGCCTCGGCCAGAGACATTTCAGCGCAGGTAATCGGCAGATTCCGCTGGATTTGGGTATTGACAATCTTTTCGACCTCAGCCAGTTGCTCCGGTGTCATTTTCTCAGGGTGGCTGAAATCGAAGCGCAGGCGTTCGGCGGTGATATTCGAGCCGCTCTGAGCCACATGTTCACCTAAAACCAGGCGCAAGGCCTGGTGCAGGAGATGAGTAGCGGTATGCAGCGCGGCGGTAGCATCCGACTGGTCTGCCAGGCCACCTTTGAATTTCTGCTCTGCGCCGGCCCGGGACAGGGCCTGATGTTGTTCGTAAGCCTGGCGGAATCCCGGTTCATCGACCGTAAAGCCGCGTTCAGCCGCCATTTCGACAGTCAATTCCAGCGGGAATCCGTAGGTCTCATAGAGATTGAAAGCATGTTTGCCGCTGATGACCTTCTTGGTCACGAAATCCGGAATCTTGCTTATCAGCTTGTTGAATTCACGAGTGCCGTTTTCCAGGGTTTTGCCGAACTGTTCCTCCTCCCGGCGCAGTTCTTCCAGGATAGTCGCGGAGTGTTCAGCCAATTCCGGATAGGCGGGGGAATACTCCCGCACCACCACTTCAGCAATATCAACTGTGAACAGACCGCTGATACCCAGTTTGCGGGCTTCACGGATGGCCCGGCGGATCAGCCGCCGCAACACATAGCCCTGGTCGACATTGCTGGGCTTCACGCCATCGCCAATCAGGAAAGTGGCGGCCCGCAGATGCTCTGCCACAATCCGCGCACTGCGGTTGTCATGATCAGCATCAGAACGCCCCGTAAGCTCCTGAATTTTGCTGAAGATACCCCGGAAAAGCTCGGTCTGATAAGCGCTCTTGACTCCCTGCATAAAAGCGGTCACCCGCTCCACCCCCATACCGGTATCGACATTCGGATGCTCCAGCGGTACATACTGCCCGTCTGCAGTCTTGTTGTACTGCATAAAGACGTCGTTCCAGATTTCCACCCATTTGCCGCAGCCGCAGGCCGGGCCGCAATCCGGACCGCAATCCGGCCGGTCCAGGGGTACAAACATCTCTGTATCCGGTCCGCAGGGCCCGGTTTGTCCGGCTGGACCCCACCAGTTATCATCTTTGCCGAGGAAGTAAATATTATGGGCCGGGATGCCGTGGCGCTGCCAGATATCAGCGGCTTCCTGATCTTTGGGCGCGTTCTCGTCGCCGGCAAAGCAGGTGATCTTGATTTCCGCCGGCAGGAATCCCAGGCAGCGGGTCAGGAATTCGTAGCTCATGGCGATGGCCTCTTCTTTGAAATAATCTCCCAGCGACCAATTGCCCAGCATCTCGAAGAAAGTCAGATGGAAAGGGTCTCCGACCTCATCGATATCACCGGTGCGCAAGCATTTCTGCACATTAGTCAGGCGTTTGCCGGCCGGATGCTTCTCGCCCAGCAAATACGGCACCAGCGGGTGCATTCCAGCAGTAGTGAACAGACAGGTCGGATCATTATCCGGAACCAGCGGTGCACTCTTGATCTCAGCATGGCCGTGACTCTTGAAAAAGTCCAGGAACAGACGACGCAACTCAGCAGCAGTGATGGCTTTACGCATACAGAAAACCTTGAAACCTGAAATTTAAGCAGTAAAGATTAAGCCGGCAGAAATCTTACCGGTACCGTAATGACGATTTTTATAATGTAATATCGTTCGATTGAAAATCCAGCGGCCGGGGAGCAGCGGCAGCAGCCCGGCTCAGGCAATGGCTTTGTATGGAAAACAGCGAGCGCTACAGAAAACTGAAGCATTATCTCCATAACAACCGTCACCCTAACAACCCCAACGGGGTGTTTCAGCAGATGTGGACATTGTGGACGTTGTGGACGTTGTGGACGTTGTGACGCTTTGAGCCCTGGAAAACAGAAGCATTACTCCGTCTCTTGGCGTTCTTGGCGTTCTTGGCGGTTGGTTCCTATTCATTGAACCGGCGAGACGCCAACAACCCCAACGGG
>JAAZIZ010000159.1 GCA_012800565.1 Lentisphaerota bacterium | reverse complement strand
TTGCCTGTACTGTGGTCAGAGCGCATTATCTGTATTCCTGCTGGCAGTTATATTTCACTTTCCTGCACCTTGCAGCCCAGGCTCAGGAGCTTGGCGGTCAAATGGCTATAGCCGCGTTCAAGCATAGCAGTGTTTTTCAGGATTGATTCGCCGTTGGCGCAGCAGGCAGCGATCACCAGTGCCATACCCGCCCGGATGTCCGGACTGGAGATTTCACAACCGTGCAGCTGGGCTGGCCCGGAAACTACTACCCGGTGCGGGTCGCAGACGACGATATTTGCCCCCATGGCGATCAGCTTGTCCACAAAATATAGCCGGCTCTCGAACATCTTTTCAAAAAACAGCACTGTTCCCCGCGCCTGGGTTGCCACTGTCACCATACAGCTGAGCATATCGCTGGGAAATTGCGGCCAGGGGCCATCAGCGATGACCGGGATGGCGTGGCCGAAATCCGGTACCACCTGCAGTCCGGAGTGGTTCTCCAGGGTGATGCGGTTGGGACGCAGCACCACATCCAGTCCGAAGCGTTCGAACACTCGCCTGGTCATCCAGTAATGCCGGGGGGGAAGTTTTCCGGTCAGGGTCAGCTGACCGCCGCAGGCGGCACAGAGCGACAGATAGCTGGCCGCTTCAATGTGGTCACCGTCCAGGGTGAGTTCTGCTCCGCCCAGCTGAGGGACGCCTTCGATGTGCAGTTGATTGGTGTCCATGCCGCTGATTTTACCGCCCATGGCATTGAGCAGTTCCGCCAGCTGGGTCACATGCGGTTCGCAGGCGGCATTGCGGATGATGGTTTTGCCCTTGGCCAGGGCTGCGACCATCATAATATGTTCAGTGGCAGTGACGCTGGCTTCATCCAGGAAAATATCCGCTCCCTGGAGTTGACC
Organism: Lentisphaerota bacterium; assembly: GCA_012800565.1. GTDB lineage: Bacteria > Verrucomicrobiota > Lentisphaeria > Oligosphaerales > Oligosphaeraceae > JAAZIZ01. The sequence continues at coordinate 12,464 of JAAZIZ010000159.1, read as the reverse complement.
GCGCCGGATAAAATGGAAACAGTGATTTTCTTCCTGCATCTCAATGCCCAGCTTGCGCAGGCCATAGAAATGGCCGTCCAGGCGCCGCCGGCCGATGATATCGCCGCCTGGAGGGGCGATTGTTATTTCACCGCAGCGGGTGGCCACCGGCCCCGCAAACAGCAGCGAGGCACGGATTCTGGCGCAGAGTTCGGCGGGCAGAGAAGTGACTGCCTGGAGGTTCGGGCGCAGTCTCAGGCTGCCGTTGTGGAAAGTATAGTCTGCGCCTAGTACTTCGGCAATTGCCAGCATATTTCTGACATCAAGGATATCAGGCACATTGTGCAGAATGACTTCTTCTTCACTGAGCATTGCTGCGGCAATCATCGGCAAAGCCGCATTTTTGTTGCCGGCGATGGTAATGCTGCCGCTGATTTGGTTCCCGCCTTGGATTTTCAGGCAGTGCATGGATGTCCTCCTATACTGGAATTGATATTACCTTGGAGATATATGTTGCTGTCTCTGCGCGACCGGGGACGCAGCTTTGAGTCGCCGGTAAGCTTGCTTCCGAGCAGTATTGCATAATATATTTTCTGGTTCCAGGCCGGTCAAGAAGAGTTGCGCAAAACTTGCCTGCCAGAGTCAGCCAATGGCGGGCAGCTTGATCGGGGCTGGAATTCTGTCTCCTTTGGGCAGTTCCAGTCAGCCGGGATGGCTTGCAGCACAGAAACAAAAACCGCGGCGCTCATGGTAGGTTTGAGCGCCGCGGTTCAGGGTCTGTTTTTCTTATTTTACCTCACAGCGCACTGCTGAGATCGTCATCTTGGTCATTCTTATCCTGGCTGTCTTGGGCTGAATCAGCGAAGTCCAAGTCTTCGTCGGCTTGTTTAAGCACTACGTTCCGGACCTTGTGGTAGCCGGTGCCGGCCGGAATCAGATGGCCCATGATGACATTTTCCTTGAAACCATGCAAGGTGTCGATGCGGCCACGGGTGGCTGCATCGGTCAGGATGCGGGTGGTGTCCTGGAATGAGGCAGCGGAAATAAAGCTGTCGGTGGCCAGACTGGCCTTGGTGATGCCCAGCAGCATCTCCTGAGCTTCAGCGGGCTCACCGCCTTCTTCCAGCACGCGCTTGTTCTCTTCCTTGAACTCACGCTTGTCAATCGCCTCATTGATCAGAAAACGCGTGTGGCCGGGGTTGGTAATGCGGACCTTGCGCATCATCTGCCGTACGATGATCTCAATGTGCTTGTCGTTGATTTCCACACCTTGCAGGCGGTACACCTGCTGTACTTCGTTGACCAGATGGGCCTGCAGTTCCTGCGGTCCGCAGATTTCCAGCATCTCGCTAAGGACCACCGAACCATCAGTCAGGGGAGTGCCCTTTCTTACATAATCGCCGTCAAAGACCACGATGCGCTTGTCGGCAGAGATCACATGATCGATCTCAACTTCGGTTTCCAAGTCCTTGACCTTGATATTGCGTTTGCCTTTGCTCGGTTTGTCAATGGAGACCACACCGTCAATCTTGGCAATCTCAGCTGCCTCTTTAGGGCGACGGGCCTCAAAAAGCTCCGCCACACGGGGCAGACCGCCGGTGATGTCTTTGGTTCGGGAAGCTTGGCGCGGGGTCTTGGCCAGAATTTCACCAACTTTCACTTTCCTGCCGTCTTCCACCACGATGCGGGCATCAGCCGGGAGGTTGTGAGAATCGATCGGGTCGCCGGTGTCAGGGTCTTTCACGATGATAGTCGGATGCAGGTCATCGGAGTGCTCCAGCACTATGATTTCTTCCGTGCCGCTCTGGCTGTTCAGACCGCGTTTCATGGTCACGCCCTCAATCAGGTCGTGGTATTCGACCGTACCGGCATTTTTACTGATGATGGGGATATTGTAGGGGTCCCAGTGTACGAATTCCTCGCCCGCATGGACGGTTTCCCCTTCTGTCTTCAACAAGGTGGAGCCGATATACAGGTCATTGCTTTCCAGCTCATTGCCGTTCTCATCTTCGATGATGAAGTGTCCGCTCTTGCCCAGCACCACGTAGTTGCCGTCTTCAGTCTGCACCGGGTGCACTTCGAGCAGTCGCAGAGTGCCTGTTTTGCTGGCCTTGAAGGATGACTGATTGAAAGTAGCGGTTGCGGTTCCACCGAAGTGGAAAGTCCGCATGGTCAGCTGAGTGCCGGGTTCGCCAATTGACTGTGCGGCAATGATTCCCAGGGCATCACCTTCGTAGGGCATTTCACCGGTGGCGAGATTGCGGCCGTAGCATTTGCAGCAGACGCCGCCGTCACTTTCGCAGGTCAGCACTGAGCGGATACGTACTCTCTCCTGGCCCATCTCGACGATACGGTGAGCGATGGCAGCGGTGATTTCCTCGCCCGCTCCAACCAGTACTTTGCCGTCGCGGAAATCGAAAATTTCATCCACGCTGAAGCGTCCAATGATGCGGTCTTCGAGGGGGACGGTATCCTTGTTGCCTTCCCGGATGGCCTTGACGGTGATGCCGTTCACGGTGCCGCAGTCAGCTTCGACACAGATCACATCGTGGGCGACGTCAACCAGACGGCGGGTCATGTAACCGGAGTCTGCAGTTTTCAGAGCGGTATCCGCCAGACCTTTACGTGCGCCGTGGGTACTGATGAAGTACTCCAGGACGGTCAGACCTTCACGGAAGTTCGAGATGATTGGGCTTTCGATAATGTCGCCGGAGGGCTTGGCCATCAGGCCGCGCATGCCGCCCAGCTGGCGGATTTGGTCTTTGCTGCCTCTGGCACCGGAATCAAGCATGGCCCAGATCGGGTTGATTTCCTCCCGTCCATCATTGCTTTCCAAGGCCACAGCCAGGCTTTCTGCCAGCTCGACGTTGACCTGGGTCCAAGTGTCGATACATTTGCTGTAGCGTTCGTTTTCGGTAATGGCGCCGATGCGGAACTGCTCATGATGTTTGCGCACTTCCGCTTTTGCCTGGGCAATCAGTTCCGCCTTGTTCTTGGGGACAATTATGTCCTGGATGCCGATTGAGAAGCCGGCTATGGTAGCGTACTTGTAGCCGATGTCTTTTAGAGCATCCAACACGCCGATCAAGGTCTCGCGGTCGATGTTCTCGTAGCAGTCCTTGATCATGCGGGAGAGTTCTTTTTTCCCCACAGTGCTGTTGTGGAAGCCCATGGACGGAGGCCAGACTTCATGGAAAATGCAGCGTCCGGGAGTGGTCACGATGAATTTGTTGTTTTTGACGTCCCTGCTCCAGAGAGCATCCTGCTGGTAGTAGGGATTGCGCAGATTGATGAAATCGTGCAGGTGCAAGTGCCCGCCATCCAGAGACCGCAATACCTCGAAATAATCATTGAACCAGGGTTGGTCCTGTGGTGCCTGGGCCAGGAAGTTGGCCTTGCGGCGCTTGTTTTCATAGCAGAGGTAGTAAGACCCTAAGGTGATATCCTGACTGGGCGTGGTTACCGGTTTGCCGCTGGCAGGCGAGAAGATGTTGTTGGGGGCCAGCATAATCAGCTTGGCTTCCAGCTGAGCCTCGTTGGACAGAGGAATGTGCACTGCCATCTGGTCGCCATCGAAGTCGGCGTTGAAAGCGGAGCAGACCAGCGGGTGCAGGCGGATAGCCTGCCCCTCGATCAGGACGGGGTCGAAAGCCTGGATGCTGAGACGGTGCAGAGTCGGGGCACGGTTGAGCAAGATGGGATGTCCTTTGATGACCTCATCCAGAATGTCCCAGACTTCCTTGCGCCGCTGCTCAATCCATTTTTTGGCATTGCGGACAGTATGGACCAGGTTGCGTTCCTTAAGACGGCGCATGATAAAAGGCTCAAACAACACCAAAGCCATTTCCTTGGGCAGGCCGCATTGGTTGATTTTCAGTTCCGGACCGACGACAATGACTGAACGGCCGGAATAGTCCACCCGCTTGCCCAGCAGATTCTGCCGGAAGCGCCCCTGTTTACCTTTCAGCATGTCGGCCAGAGATTTCAGAGGGCGGTTGCCGGTGCCGGTGACCGGCCGGCCATGCCGGCCGTTGTCCAGAAGGGCATCCACGGCTTCCTGAAGCATCCGTTTTTCATTGCGGATGATCACATCCGGGGTATGGATGCGCAACAGGTTGGTGAGGCGGTTGTTGCGGTTGATGACCCGGCGGTACAAGTCGTTGAGGTCACTGGTGGCGAAGCGTCCGCCTTCCAGCGGGACCAGCGGTCGCAGTTCAGGAGGGATTACTGGCAGGACATGCAGGATCATCCAGCGGGGGTCCATATTGTTGTTGATGAATCCTTCCAGCAGGCGGATGCGTTTGGCGACTTTTTTGCGCAGGGCTTTGCTTTTGCTGCTGATCAGTTCTTCATTCAGCTTCTGCAGCGTGCCTTCCATGTCGATCTGGCCCAGCAGTTCTTCTATTGCGGCCGCGCCCATGCCGGCCTTGAAATCATCGCCATAGAGTTTGCGGGTCTCGGTGTATTCTTTGTCATCGAGCAGTTGTTTCGCAGTCAAGGGAGTGTTGCCGGGATCGGTTACAATCCAGGATTCGTAATAGAGAACCACATCCAGAGCTTTCTGGGTCATGTCGAGTATTGTGGCCAGGCAGCTGGGCGAGCATTTGTAAAACCAGATATGCGAGACCGGCACAGCCAGTTCCAGATGTCCCATCCTTTCCCGACGGACGCGGGACTGGGTGACTTCCACGCCGCAGCGGTCGCAGATAATGCCCTTGTGCTTGACGCGTTTATATTTGCCGCAGCTGCACTCCCAGTCGTGTACTGGCCCGAAGATGCGTTCGCAGAACAGCCCCCCCTTTTCCGGTTTGAAAGTGCGGTAGTTGATGGTTTCGGGATTTTTAACCTCGCCCTTGCTCCAGGAGCGAATGGTATCCGGAGAAGCTACGCCGATAGAGACGTAGTTGCTCTCATCCATGCCTTGCAGACCGGCGTTCATATTACTGAATAGAGTATCCAAGGAATTAGCCCTCCATTATTGTCAATTTGTAGAATTGGTGGAAAAATCCCGGCGCTCAGGCCATGGTGTTCTTGGTGCGACGGATTCTGACATCGAGGCAAAGGCTCATCATTTCCCGCAATAAGACATTGAATGATTCCGGGATGCCGGCTTCCAGTTCATTTTTGCCTTGCATAATGGAGTCATAGATTTTAGTGCGCCCGCTGACGTCATCGCTCTTGACCGTCAGCATTTCCTGCAGGGTATAAGCGGCACCATAAGCCTCCAGGGCCCAGACTTCCATTTCTCCAAAGCGTTGCCCCCCATGCTGGGCTTTGCCGCCCAGCGGCTGCTGGGTGACCAGAGAATATGGCCCCACTGCCCGGGCATGGATTTTATTGACCACCAGGTGGTCAAGCTTGAGCATGTAGATTTGTCCCACCACCGCGCGTTGTGCGAAAGGCTCTCCGGTGCGTCCATCGTAGAGACGGGTCTTCCCGTCCAGTCCGATGAATGCTTCGGTGCGGTCGCGGCCGTGTTGATCCAGCACTCGTTTGTCAGGTGTCAGGGTCCAGCCCATTTCTTCGACCTTGATGCGGCGGGCTTGTTCCAGCAGTTCAATGATGCTGTCTTCGCGCAAACCATCGAAGACCGGGGTTGCGATCTTGATGCCGAGGATTTTGGCCGCCCAGCCGGCGTGTGTTTCAAAGACCTGGCCCACGTTCATGCGTGAGGGCACTCCCAAGGGATTGAGGATGATATCTACGGGAGTGCCGTCCGCCATGAAAGGCAGGTCGGCGACCGGGACGATTTTGGCCACGATACCTTTGTTGCCGTGCCGTCCAGCCATTTTATCACCGACAGAGATGCGCCGCTTGCTGGCAATGTAGACTTTGACGGCGACAATCTTGCCGGGGTCATTGCCCTCATTTTTGAGCAGCAGGGCCAGCGCTTCATGCTTGCATTGCTGGTTGTCGCGCAGCTTGGTGCGGAAACTCCGAATAATCTCGTCGATCTGGTTTTTTTCCTCACACTCTTTCATGTTGATATTTTCGTGGCTGTGAGCCAGGCGATTGAGCATCATCTTGGTGATTTTGCGTTCTGCAGGGATGATTTCTTCCAACTGCCCATCCACTTTGCGACTGACGGCTACTGGCAGTTTCTGGCCCAAAAATCGCTCGCTCAGCATTTTGACCATATCTTCGATGATGGCATTGTGTTCGTTCTTATACTTGTTCTCGGTATCTTTCTGCTTGAGCTTTAAGTCCGCTTTGTTACTTTTGGCTTTGGAATAATCAATTTTGCGCTCAAGCCTGATGTCCATGACCATGCCGGAACAGCCGCCGGGTGCCAGCAATGACGTATCTTTGACATCTGCGGCCTTTTCACCGAAAATAGCTTTGAGCAGGCGTTCCTCCGGCGCTAGCTCGGTCTTATTTTTGGGGGTGATCTTGCCGACCAGAAAATCGCCCGGCTTGACCTCCGAACCGATGCGGATAACTCCCTCAGTGTCGAGGTTGCGCAGGGCATCTTCACCGGCGTTGGGGATATCGCGGGTGATTTCTTCGGCTCCCAGTTTGGTTTCCCTGGCAGTCACATCTTCCAGACTGATATGGATGCTGGAATAGGTGTCTTCCTGGACGAGTTTTTCACTGATGATGATGGCGTCCTCGAAGTTGTAGCCGTTCCAGGGCATAAACGCAACCATCACGTTACGTCCCAGGGCCAGTTCACCCTGATCGGTGCAGGCGCTGTCTGCCAAGGTCTGCCCGACGCGAACATGGTCGCCTTTTTTGACGATGGGGTGCTGGTTCACCAAGGTAGAAGCATTGGAACGCAGGAATTTATAAAGGATATAGTGCTGGAAGCTATCTTCCGGGGCGTCTGGGGCGGGCATCAGCCCATCCGCAGTGACATATATTTCTTCAGCGGTAGCGGAAGCCACAATGCCATCATGAGTGGCAGTGACGATGGCGCGGGAATCACGGGCCACGATGTGTTCCAGACCGGTTCCGACCAGCGGGCGTTCGGGCTTCAGCAGAGGCACGGCCTGGCGCTGCATGTTGGAACCCATCAGGGCGCGGTTGGCATCGTCGTGTTCTAGGAATGGGATCAGTCCTGCGGCGGCGCTGATCAGCTGCTTGGGAGAGATGTCGATATACTGCACGCTCTCGCTGGGGAATTCGGCGCTCTCGCCGATGTGAGTTCCCAGGACAGTGGGATTGATGAACTTGCGATTGGCGTCAAGGGGAGCATTGGCCTGGGCAATCACGAATTCCTCTTCCTTGTCCGCGGTGAGATAGTCGACCTCGTAGAAGACTTTGGCCTTGCCGTCCGGGCCATATTCTATAACGCCGTCTGCAGGATTGATGACTTCACCGGTATCCTTGGTCACAATCTTGTTGCCTTTCTGCTTGACGTCCAGTCCGACCACACCGTTGTGGACGCGGCAGTATGGCGTTTGAATAAAGCCGAAGTTGTCAATGCGGCCATATAAGGCGAGGGAGGAAATCAGGCCGATATTCGGTCCTTCCGGAGTTTCAATGGGGCAAATCCGACCATAGTGACTGGAGTGTACGTCACGCACATCGTAGCCGGCCCGGTCGCGGGTCAGTCCGCCTGGTCCCAAGGCGCTGAGACGTCGTTTGTTGGTCAGTTCGGCCAGGCAGTTAGTCTGATCCATGAACTGGCTGAGCTGGTTGCGACTGAAGAAATCGCGGATAAATCCAGCCAGAGTTTTGGGATTGACGAGATAGGAGATGCCTTTTTCCAGTCCTTCACTGGAGTTCAGGCGTTCCCGTACCATATTGGCAGTACGGGCCAGGCCGAGACGGCATTGATTCTGCAGGAGCTCGCCGACCGTGCGGATGCGCCGCCGACCCAGATGGTCAATATCGTCCTTGGTGCCATGGCCGTTGCGCAGGGCCATAAGGCGTCGGGTGGCTGCAGCGATGTCAGTTTTGGTCAGGATTCTGACATCAGCGGGGATGTCGATTCCCAGGCATTGGTTGAGTTTAAAGCGTCCGACATAGCCCAAATCATAGCGGCGGACATCTTCGAACAGGCGCTTGAACAGCGCCTTGGCATTGGAATCAGTGACCGGATCGCTGGGACGCATGCGCTTGTAGATTTCTTTTTGCGCATCCAGGCAGGTGACAGTGCTGTCTTTTTGCACACACTTGACGAAGTAGTCACCGATTTCACCGGTGGCCACCACGGGGATTTTGCTGACTTTGGCCTCTTTGGCTGCATCCAGGTACTCCTCGGTCAGCGATTCCAAGGCGGGAATAATCACTTCATCGCTGCCTTTGCCGAGAATCTCGACAGCACTGTAATATTGTGAGAGGTCATCGACCTTGCGCAGTTTGCTGATTGTGAGCTCCTCCACACCGTAGACGGCATCAAGGATGTCGCGGTTGTTATCGAAACCGAAAGCACGCAGGAAAGTGCTGATCAGGAATTTCCTGCGCCGGCGCTTGCGGTCGAGATAGATATACATGTAGTCATTGATATCAAAATGCACTTCCAGCCAAGAACCGTGGTCGGCAATGATCCGGAACGAATAGAGGTTCTTGCCGCTGGCATGGCGGGTCTCTTCAAAGCAGACACCAGGTGAGCGGTGCAATTGGCTGACAATCACCCGCTCGGCACCATTGATGACAAAGGAGCCCCGATCGGTCATCAGAGGGATGTCTCCCATGGACAAAGTCTCTACCAATACTTCGCGGGTGTTGGGACGCTTGAGTTCGAAAGTGACTTTCAGAGTACCCTGGTAGGTGCCGCCGTCTTTTAGACAGTCCACAATGCCGATTTTAGGAGGATCAATGCTGTAACTGCGATAGACCAACCCGCAGCTGAATTCACTTTTTTCACGCGGCGGAAATGCATCGCGTAATACTTCTTCCAAACCTTGGTTCCGGCGTTCTTCCGGCTTGGTGTCAAGCTGCAGGAAATCAGCATAAGATTGAGTCTGGATGGAAATCAAATCCGGGATCGGGATGATCTCTTTGAGACGGCCGTAATTCTTGCGGTCGGAAATAGGCATTGGCTGGTCCCCTTTTGCTCTGGAGGTTGGGTAATAAATGGTAAGCAGCTATTGCAGCAGAAAGGCAGAGCACCCTGTGGCGGCACTGAGACCTGCTGCGACTGCAGAAAATCCTCTAATCGAAAAAAAAACGAAAAAAAGTTATTCTTACTGCGGTATTTAAACAAAAAAAGACGGGAAAGCGCGATGGTCTCCAGATCCGTACCAGCCTTAGCAGTCTATTTCAGTATCACCGCCAGTACTGGGACGGGTTGCCTGAATCCATTCGGGCCAACCAGTCAAATTGCAAAAGTATTTAATTGTCACCGCCGGAGCGGCAGATAAGCCTCTCCCCAGAGCAAACTGGGGAGAGGCGCAAACACATCCGGGAATATCCCGCTTATTTCACTTCGACTTTGGCACCTGCGGCTTCCAGCTTCTCTTTGATGCTGGTGGCTTCTTCCTTGCTGATACCGGTCTTGACCGGCTTCGGAGCCTCGGTGACCAAGTCCTTGGCTTCCTTCAGCCCCAGATTGGTGATCGCACGCACTTCTTTGATCACATTGATCTTGTTGGCACCGGCATCGACCAGGATGATATCGAATTCAGTCTTCTCTTCTTCCTGAACGGCAGCAGCAGCAACCGGTCCGGCAGCGGCAACAGCCACGGGAGCGGCAGCACTTACGCCCAGGCGTTCTTCCAAGGCTTTGACCAGTTTGGACAGGTCCATAACGGTCAAACCTTCGATGTAAGAGACAAACTTCTCCATTTCGGCATTCAATTCAACTTTGTTTTCGTCTGACATTGCTGTTTTTCCTTTAGATTAAGCAGCTTGCTCTTTCTTTCCCAAGAAAGCATTTAACACATAAACAATACTTGAAACCTTCGCGTTGAGAACACGAACCAACTGCCCGGCAGGAGCCTGCAGCAGACCCAGCAACTGAGCCTGCAAGACTTCGCGCGGGGGCATGTCAGCAAGAGCAATTGCTTCCTCGCTGCTGATCAGAGTGTCTTCGACAAAACCAAGCTTGAGTTTGACTTTGTCGGCCTGGGTCTTGGCAAAATCACGAATCGCTTTAGCTAAGGCCACCGGGTCGGAAGAACCGCTGACCAGTGCTGTGTCACCCGCCAGCTCGGCGGCAAAAACCGCATCCAGGTTCAGCTGCTTGGCAGCTTGCCTGAACAGGTTGTTGGGAACGATGTGACATTCGGAGCCTGATTCGGCCAGAATAGCCCGGAAACTGCTTAATTGAGCAGTAGTCAGGCCTTTGTAAGTAATCAGAAAAAAGGGCTTGTTTTCAATCAGACCCTTGATTTCCTGAATAATTTGGAGTTTTTCTGCTCTCATGGTTAGGCCTTTACCGCTGTTTTGACATCAAGGCGAATGCCGGGGCTCATAGTCGCACTCAAGGTCATGCTTTGGACAAAGATGCCTTTGGCAGCCGCAGGGCGGGCACGCTGGACCACAGTCAGGGCATGCTGTGCGTTTTCCAGCAACGCCTCCGGTGTGAACGAGAGTTTGCCGATTGGCATGTGCAGGCAGCCGGCACGGTCGCAACGGTATTCTACTCGCCCAGCCTTGGCTTCTTGCACTGCGGTACCGGTATCATCAGTAACAGTACCAGTCTTAGGGTTCGGCATCAGGCCGCGGGGACCCAACACCCGGCCCAAAGTCCGGACTTCTTTCATGGCTGCGGGCGTGGCGATCAAGACATCAAAGTCCAACCAGCCGCCCTTGATCTTCTGAAGCAGCTCTTCGTAACCTACTTCATCTGCACCTGCTTCCTTGGCCTTGATAGCCGCTTCACCGTCAGCAACGACAACCACCCGTTGGGTCTTGCCAATGCCGCGGGGGAGTACCATCGCGCCTCGGACAATCTGATCCGACTGACGTGGATCAATGCCCAGGCGGAAAGCCAATTCCACTGTTTCATCAAATTTAGCGACAGGCATTTTCTTCAGTGCTTCTACACCTTCTTCCAAGGTATAGAATTTCTGCCGATCATAAACCTTCGCTCTGGCCTGATAAAGTTTACTTCGCTTCATCGACCACCTCAATTCCCATGCTGCGAGCGGTCCCGGCGACAATTTTCACGGCTGCCTCAAGCGTCCTGGCGTTCAAATCCTTTTTCTTGGTCTTCGCAATATCTTCAAGATCCTTGCGACTGACCTTGCCGACCATTTCGCGCCCTGGAGCCTTGGCTCCGGAAGCGAGTCCGGCCGCTTTCTTGAGAAGCACGGCCGCTGGTGGCGATTTGGTGATGAACGTGAAGGAGCGGTCTTGGTAGACGGTGATCACGACGGGAATAACTAATCCCGCCTGCGCCTGGGTCGCTGCGTTGAACTGCTTGCAGAATTCCATGATGTTGACGCCAGCCTGTCCCAAGCTCGGCCCGACTGGGGGAGCAGGATTGGCGGCGCCAGCGGGAATCTGCAGACGCACTTCACCCACGACTTTCTTAGCCATAAGACCTCTTTATTCCGCAGTTCTGGTCAGAACCGGCAGGAGACTCTCCCATGAACCGCGACGAATTACTGTTTGCTTGACCGCACCTCTTCAGGGCCGGTCAACCTGCCCGAAACCTAATTCTACTATGGTCATGCTGCCAAACATATTGACAGCGACTTTCAACAACTGCTGCACCCGGTCGATGCTTACCACGCTGGCCTCGATATTATCGAAAGCTCCGCTGTTGTCCCGGATGATTACCGACTGTCCGACAGTGAAATCAACCGGAGGTTTGGCGGGCTGGTTCTCATCCTGATTTTGATTGCGCATGGCTTCGACTTCCTCGTCACTGAGAGGAACTGGCTGGTCGCCGCCGATAAAGCCAATCACCCCCTGGGTCTCCTTGATCAGAGCCCAAGTATCGGGAATGAGTTGATCCTGCTCATCGTACAAGCGGACTTTCATCAGGACATAGCCGGGGTAGAGTTTGCGGTCACGCACTACCTTGCCGCCTTTGCCGCCTCTGCCGCTGCTGCGGCGCTCTTCAATGCGCTCAGTGGGAATGACAATCTCTATAATGCCGTTCTCAATCCCCTCTGCCTCATTCTGCTGGCAAGCGTAAAGAAGGCTTTTCTGAACCCGGTTCTCCTGGCCAGACATAACCTGCAGGACATACCATTGGGCTGTATCTAAATCTTCCATTAAACGTTCCTTGCTGGATTTTCAACCCGCGAGGGGAATTATATCCCGGTAATGGCCCGTATGCCAAGCTCAATTATCTTGTCAGTAATCGTCACGAATAGACTCATAATAATCAGGCAGGATACAACTATAACAGTCGATTCATACAGCTCCTGGCGGGTCGGCCAAGTGCATTTCTTCATCTCGGTCATAGTCTCGCGGTAGAGTTCCTGTATCGCAACAATCGGATTTTTCATGAAAATCTCTCTCGGGCCGTAATTGAATTGCACCGTAAATATAATTGGCAGGTGAGACAGGGATCGAACCTGCGACCTGCGGTTTTGGAGACCGCTGCTCTACCAATTGAGCTACTCACCTACACTACACCGTTA
>JAAZIZ010000158.1 GCA_012800565.1 Lentisphaerota bacterium | reverse complement strand
CTGGCCGAGCCGGAGACACGCGCCGAACTGGGGCTCCGGGCCCGGCAGCTGGTGGATAAATATCGCGGCTGCATTGACCAGACCCTGGATTATCTGGCGGAATTATGAGCAGCAGCGGCGATTTGACTTATTGGCACCTGACGCTCGCCTACGACGGCAGTAATTATTTCGGCTGGCAGGTGCAGCCGCACCATAAGACGGTGCAGGGAGAATTGCTGCAACGCCTGCGCCTGCTGCTGCGGGACCCGGAATTGCGTATCTATGGCAGCAGCCGCACCGATGCCGGAGTACATGCTCTTGACCAGCAGGTCAGCTTCGCGGTTGTCATGCCGCAGGAATTTACCCCCCAGGAATTGGCGGATAAACTCAACCGCTGGCTGCCGGATGATATCGTGATCAAAAACGCCCGGGTCTGCCCGGAACCTTTCAATGCCCGCTACGACAATACCGGCAAAGCTTATACCTATTGCATCGCGCCGGGAAAGAAGATCAACCCGCTCTGCGCCCGCTTCGTCTGGCGCACTCCGCGGCCGCTGGATTTGCCAGCCATGCGCGAAACGGCCAGGCATCTGATCGGAACACTCGATTTCGCTTCTTTCGGAGTCAATCCCAGACGGGAGCTGGACAGCACCGTAAAGACTATCCACCAGCTGGAAATCCTGGAGCAGGACGGACTGTATTATGTGAACATCCTGGGCGAGAGCTTCTTATATAAGATGGTGCGCAGTATAACCGGATATCTGGTCCATGTCGGGCTGGGACATGCCCAACCGGATGACGCCCTGACGGTCCTGGCCGGGCGGCAGCGTTCTCTGGCGGCTGACAGCGCCCCGGCGCAGGGATTATTCCTGGCCAAGGTTTTCTTCGCCCCGGAGGAGTGGCGCGAATACCAGCCGATACTGCCGCCGTTCCGCTTGTTGGCGGAGGCATAAAACGGGGCAGTTTATTGCAATGCAGTCTGCGCCGGGATCAGTTATTGAGGCTGTGGATAGGCGCGGGAATATGTCCGCCGAAGTTGATGAAGCGGGCGGATTTGCCCATATTGGGCACCGGGATGATCGTCCCCCCGCCGAACAACCCGCCGAATTCGACCCGCTCACCGGCGCTTTTTCCCGGTACCGGGATAAAGCGCACCGCAGTGGTTTTTTTATTGATCATGCCGATGGCCATTTCATCAGCGATCAAGGCCGAAATAGTCTCAGCCGGGGTATCGCCGGGGATGGCCACCATATCCAGTCCCACTGAGCAGACGCAGGTCATGGCCTCAAGTTTCTCCAGGGTCAGTTCGCCGCGAGTGACCGCATCGGCCAGGGCAGAGTCTTCAAACACCGGGATGAAAGCGCCGCTCAGTCCACCGACCGTCTGGGACGCAAAAGCGCCGCCTTTCTTGACCGCGTCGTTGAGCATCGCGACGCAGGCCGTGGAGCCGGGTGCGCCGATGGCATCCAGACCGAGGATTTGCAGAATCTCCCCGATGCTGTCGCCGACTTTCGGCGTCGGCGCCAGAGACAGATCGACGATACCGAAAGGGGTACTCAGACGGCTGGCGACCTCGCGGCCGATCAGTTCGCCGCAGCGAGTGACCCGGCAGCTGGTCTGCTTGATTTCCTCGGCCAAATCATCCAGGCCGAGATTCTCGGCCCCGCAGCTCTCAATCCGGCGTTGCAGTGCCCGCAGGACTACACCTGGGCCGGAGACCCCGACATTGATGACGGTCTCAGGTTCACCATGGCCGTGGTATGCGCCGGCCATAAACGGGTTGTCTTCCGGCTGATTGGCAAAGATGACCAGCTTGGCGCAGGCGAAACCATCGTTGGCCCGGCTGGCCTCGGCCATCTGCAGAAGAATCCGCACCAGTTTCCCTACCGCCCGCATATTGATGCCGGCACGGCTGCTGGCGACATTGATCGAAGAACAGACCTTCGCGGTGGCCAGCATCGCTTCGGGCAAGGACTGCATCAGGATTTCATCCGATTCGCTGCTGCCTTTCTGCACTTGGGCACTGTAGCCGCCGACAAAATCCACTCCAACGGAACGCGCGGCCTGGTCCAGAGCTTTGGCCAGGGCCACATAAGTCGCAGGTTCATGCCCGGCCGCCAGGTCGGCAACGGGACTGACCGCGAGGCGCTTGTTCACGATCGGAATGCCGTATTTGCTGGAGACGCTGTTGCAGGTCTCAACCAGGTCCCCGGCGCAACGCTCGATCTTGGAAACGACTTTCCGGCACAGCGCTGCCGGGTCATGGTGGCGGCAGTCCATCAGGTTGATGCCCATGGTGACGGTCCGGACGTCGAGGTTCTCCTTGTTGATCATACTCACGGTATGAATGACTTGCTCGAAACGCATAGTGTGCTGTCCTGGCGGTAGATTAGTGTAGGTTACCAGCTGTTGATAAGTGGCCAGTACTGTTCGGTCAGCTGACCGATTTCCGGCAGAATCAGGTCCGGGGTATTCTCTCCCAGTTCAGGCTGAGGCTGCCCGTTGAGCACCAGTATGGAGCGCATGCCGAAATTCCAGGCGAAGCGCATATCGGTATTGACCCGGTCGCCGACCATGATGATTTCCTCGCGCCGTACCTGGAAGCGCTGTTCCAGCATTTCGACCAGCCAGCGGTGCGGTTTTCCGGCAATGGCCTGGATGATGGTTCCGGGGCAGGCAGCCTTGAAGTACTCAAGCAGCATCCCGGCATCGGGCAAGTCGCCGGGGCAAATCAGGTCCGGATGGGAGGCTACGATCGGGACTCCGGCCAGCACCAGCCGGGTGGCTTCAGTCAGTTTGCGGTAAGTCAGTTCGGTATCAAAGCCGACCAACAGTGCTTTGGCCCGCGCATAGCTGTGCCTGAAACCCTGGCTGGCCAGATACTGGCGGAATTTCCTGGTACCCAGGATGTAGATTTCCGGCCCCAATCCCAAACTCCGCAGCATCAGACAAGTCGCTTCGCAGCTGGTTACCACGTTATGCGGCTGCAGTTTCAGGCCAAGGTCTTTGAGCTTGTGGTAATAATCTCCGGGGCCGATGGAGCTGTTGTTGGTCAGAAAACCGTACTGTAAATCCGAGCGGCTGAGCTTCTCAATCAGTTCGATCACGCCGGGAAACAGCTTCCCGACAAGGTAGAGCGTACCATCCAGATCAAATAATATCAATTTCGAGCGGGCCATGTGTCTCCAAGACTCTGAGGTGGTGGGGAATGGCGCTGCGACAGCATCAGGCCGGCGGCGCTGGCGGGATGTCGTCAACCGTGAATGGCTGCAGATTCCAAATCTGGCTGGCGTATTCACGGATAGTGCGGTCGGAGGAGAATTTTCCCGCGCTGGCAGTATTCAGCACCGCCTTGCGGTTCCATTCCTGGGGCTGCTGATAGAGCTGTGCGACCTGCTCCTGGGTATCAATATAGCTGCGCAAATCGGCCAGTACCATGAAATGGTCGCCATATTCCAGCAATGAACGCACGATAGGCAGAAAGGTATCCGGGGCCAGGGGGCAGAAGAGGTTGTCCCGGATGCAGTCAATAGCATCCTGGATTTCGGCATCGCTGTGGTAGATATCCCAGGGTGAGTAGGAATCCCGGCGGGCCCGCACTTCATCTGCAGTCATGCCGAAGAGGAAGAAATTCTCCGGGCCGACTTCCTCGCGGATTTCCACATTTGCGCCATCAAGGGTACCGATGGTCAGTGCGCCATTCAGCATCAGCTTCATATTGCCGGTGCCGGAAGCCTCCTTGCCGGCCAGGGAAATCTGCTCACTCAAGTTCGCGGCAGGGATGATTTTTTCGGCCAGGGAGACGCGATAATCGGGCAGGAAGACCACCCGCAGGAACTTTTTGCTGGCCGGGTCGTTGTTGACCACTTTGGCTACCCCGAAAATAAGCTGGATGATCAATTTGGCAATCTGATAACCCGAAGCGGCTTTGGCGGCATAAATAAAAGTCCGGGGTTGTACTGTCAAGTCCGGGTTGCGCACCAGCCGGCGGTACATGATGATGATATAGAGCAGGAGCAAAAGCTGGCGTTTGTATTCGTGCAGACGCTTGATCTGCACATCGAACAGCGATTCCGGATCAATGCTGAGATTCTGGGTCCGTTGAATGAAATTCGCCAGATTGCGCTTGTTCTGGTCCTTGATCTGCCGGAAAGCAGTCAGGAATTCCTGATCGTCCGCGAGGGGCTTGAGTTGCTGCAATTCTTCCAGAGCGGTGACCCAGCCGGTACCGATGCGCTCGCTGATCAGACGGGCCAGGCCGGGATTGGCCTGCAGCAGCCAGCGACGCTGAGTAATGCCATTGGTCATATTCTGAATCTTGTCCGGCCAGAGCTCGTGGAAATCACGGAACAAACCGTTTTTCAGGATGCCGGTATGGATTTCCGCCACCCCGTTCACCGCCTTGGAGCCGACTACCGCCAGGTTGGCCATCCGGAACGTCTGGGGATGGGCGTCACTGATGATGCTCATCCGCTTGATCCGCTCGTGGTCGTTGGGGAAGCGCTTGCTGACTTCGCGCAAAAAACGACTGTTGATTTCATAGATGATCTGGGTATGCCGGGGCAACAGCCCCTTGAACATCTCAATCCTCCAGCTCTCCAGGGCCTCCGGCATGATCGTGTGGTTGGTATAGCCGGTGCAGGCCCGGGTGATAGCCCAGGCGTCTTCCCAATTCAGGTTCTTGATGTCAACCAGCAGGCGCATAAGTTCAGGAATAACCAGCGTGGGGTGGGTATCGTTGAGTTGAATGAAGACCTTGTCCGGCAAGGTATAGATATCCTGGTGCTCGGATTCAAAACGGCGCAGGATGTCCGCGAGTGTGCAGGCGACAAAGAAATACTGCTGACGCAGGCGCAGCTCCCGCCCCTGGTCAAAGCTGTCATTGGGGTATAAGGCCTTGGTCAAGGTCTCGGCCGTGACTTTCTTGCCCACCGCCTCCATATATCCGCCCTGGTTGAAAGTCTGGAAATCAAATTCGACGCTGGCCCGGGCAGACCAGAGGCGCAGGGTATTAACCGTCTGGCCACCGTAACCGACCACCGCGATGTCATAAGGCACACCAGCGACATGCTCAGCGGGAACCCAGCGCCAGATGGTGCGGCCATTGTTCTCAGTGGGAGTGGAAACGCCGCCGAAGCCGATGGTAGCGGTATACGCCGGACGCTTATGCTCCCAGGGATATCCTTCGCGCCGCCAGGCATCAGGTTCTTCCACCTGCTGGCCGTTAACGATTTTCTGCCGGAAGATACCGTAGTCGTAGCGCAGTCCGTATCCATGGCAGGGCAGTCCGAGGGTGGCCATAGAGTCCATAAAGCAGGCCGCCAGCCGGCCCAGGCCACCATTACCGAGGCCGGGGTCGGCCTCAAGTTCCTTGAGTTCCTCCCAGCTGATATTCAGTTCCTGCAGTACCTGCTGGCAGATATCGGCGATATGCAGATTTATGGCATTGTTGTCCAGCAGACGGCCAATCAAAAATTCCATGGACAGATAGTATACGCGTCTGATTCCGGCCCGGCGGGTGGCGTCCTGGGTTTTGATCCAACGGTCCATAAGGCGGTCGCGGACAGCCAAGGCGAAGCTCAGATATTTCTCCTGATCAGTCTGAGACTGGTTGCTGGCAGCCAGGGTATAGCGCAGATGGCGGAAAAAATCCTCCCGCAAAGCCGTAACAGGGTCGCTTGGTTTAACGGCAAACCAATCTTGAAAGTTAATTTTTTTTGATGTCATGGGCAGTTCTGATTTCTGTACTTGAAAGTTATTTTTTCGGATGCATGGGTATTCTGCTTCCTGCTGCTTTATGCGAACAGCGGGTCGAGTTTATGGGGCAGCACAGGCATTGCCTGACGCAATTCGATGGATTGGATGGCCAGCAAGGCGAGGTATACTGCGGTCCAGCCGGCTAATTCATCACAAGGCGAGGGCCGGTTGTGGAGGATTGAATCCACGAAAGTATCAAGCATCTGGCGGTGACCCTTGTCAACCACCAGCGGCTTGCTCACATCTTTGAGATTCCGGCAACCTTCGCGCTGGGCCACAGCCTTGGCCATATAGCCGTCCCAGCCGCCAGCAGCACCAACCTCCGGATAGCCGTCAAATTGCAGCGGGAAAAGCTGCGGGACAGCACCGGGAATGCCATAATAGCGGTTCTCCACGAAGAAATTATTGCAGAACAGCGCGGCATTGCTGGTGACCTGATACATTTCCTTGGGATAATCGAAAGAGCCGCAGCAGCTGAAAATTATAGTCGCACTGTCTCCGGACGTGAATTTCAGATTGATGCCGTGACTGAGCCGGGGCGAGCCCCAGGCGAGGATTTCGCAGGGTTTTTGCGGTGCGAAGAACCAGCAAGCCAAATCGAGCCAGTGGGTAGTCTCGCCCAGGATTTCCCCTCCGCCGTGGAAAGGGTCCAGGTGTATGGGACGATACGAGCTGCTCTCATCCTGGATGTTCATCAGGAAGTGGGTCAGCTTCTCTTCCACCAGCTGCGGACGCTCCTGTTCGATAAAGCGCCAGGGCTGATGACGAGGCTGCCGGCATTGTTCCTGCCAGGCGTGTTTGAGAGCCTGCATTGAAGGCGCCATCCGGCGGTTCATGTCCACGCAAAAATGAATGCCATTGCGCCTCACCGCCCTGATGATCGACATCGCCTCGGTCTCCTCCAAGGCCATTGGCTTCTCGCAGAAGATATGCTTGCCCTTGGCAGCCGCAGCCTCAATAATCGGCCAGTGCGCATCATGGCTGGTACTGATCTTCAGCAAATCCACCTCAGGATCGTTGACCAGCGTCATAAAATCCGAACTGTATTCCGGAATGGAAAATTTTTCTGCGCTGGCGCGAGCCCTGTCTTCAGAGATATCGCAGCAATATTTGCAGAAGCAATGCGGGTTCGCGTTAAAATTCAGAAAATCCTGGGTCCAGGAGAATGCCCCGCAACCGATGACTCCGACTACCAGTTTACCATCACGCATCTTCGTTTTCCTCGGTTGTGGTGTGTGGTGCCCGTCCCCAGATTGAACCTGGCGGGCAACCAGGTGTTCTTGACTTAACTTACAAAGACAGTAAGAATTTTTCCGCTGCGCTCAACAATTCCTTCAGGTGCCGGGCGCTCTTAACACTCTCAGCATAGATTTTGCTGACGTTCTCAGTGCCGGAGGGCCGGATAGCGAACCAGCCGGCTTCCGTAATGACTTTCAAACCTCCGATGGCGGCCTGGTTACCGGGGGCAGTCACCTGCTTGGCCAGAATAGGCGAGCCGGCGATCTCCCGGACGGTGATAGACTGCGGGCTGAGTGCACTCAGGGCCTGCTTCTGCTCCGGCTGACAGGGGCGATCCTGGCGCATATACCAGTGCTGTCCGTGTTTTTCTTCCAGGGCGCGGTAGGCCAAGCCGGGGTCCTGGCCGGTGACCGCAGTAATTTCGGCGGCCAGCAAGGACATGATAAAGCCGTCCTTGTCAGTGGTCCAGGTCTTGCCGTCCCGGCGCAGGAAGCTCGCTCCGGCACTTTCTTCGCCAGCGAATCCGAGCGTCGCGGCGGCCAATCCTGGCACAAACCACTTGAAGCCGACCGGGACTTCCAACAGGGTACGGGGCAGAGCCGCTGCGACCCGGTCCAGCATCGCGCTGCTGACAATAGTCTTGCCAATGGCCAGCGACTTCGACCAGGAGCGGCGGCGAGTGAACAGATAATCAATGGCCACAGCCAGAAAATGGTTAGGATTCAGCAACCCCTGGCTCGGAGTCACAATCCCGTGACGATCAAAATCCGGGTCGTTGCCAAAAGCGATGTCATAGGAATGCCTGAGCTTTATCAGGCCTTTCATGGCATGGGGCGAAGAACAGTCCATGCGGACTTTGCCATCGTGGTCAAGCGGCATAAAACTGAAAGCCGGGTCGTATTCCCCGTGCAGCAAAGTCAGGTCCAGGCCGTAATGCTCGGCCAGCGGCAGCCAGTAGCCCAGTCCGGAACCGCCCAGAGCATCTGCGCCGATGCGCAGTCCGGAGGAACGGATGGCCTCCATATCAATTACATTCGCCAAGTCAACAATATATGGCGTGCGATAATCGTATTCCTGGATAAAGCTGGAACGCAGTGCCCGGGCCAGATTCAGGCGCTTGACCTCCCGATTGCGGCCGGCCAGGATGCGGTTGGCCTCAGTGGCAATCCAGGAGCTGACCTCGGGCTCGGACGGACCGCCATGCGGGCAATTGTACTTGATGCCGCCGTCGGCGGGAGGATTGTGCGAGGGGGTAAGCAGCACACCGTCAGCCTGGGCACGGCCGGAATCGCGGTTATAGCTGATCAGGGCATGCGAAAGCACCGGCGTAGGGGTGAATTCGCCGCCTTGGGCAATATAAGTGGGAACTGCATTGGCGGCCAGTACCTCAATGGCACTGCTGTGGGCCGGCTCTGACAGCGCATGCGTGTCCTGACCCAGGAAAAGCGGCCCGCCGATATCGTGGGAACGGCGGTAATTGCAAATGGCCTGGACAATGGCCAGGACATGTGCCTCATTGAAACTCAGCTCCAGCGCCGAGCCACGATGTCCGGAAGTCCCGAACGCGACTCGCTGCCGCGGCTCACGCGGGTCAGGCTGTCCCAGATAATACTGGGATATCAGGCGGGGAATATTGCAGAGCATCTCCTTCGGGATGCTTTTGCCTGCCAATTCGTGCAGCATATCGGTAACTCCATAAAAAGGCTGTAAAAGCTGATAATATAATGCTTTTTGCCGGAAAGGCACGGCCCGGGCACATATTAGTGCGTTGCCGGCGTAAATGCCGTAATGCGTCAGTAACCACCCCGGCGGGAATACACCGGGGACAATTTGCAGGAAACCCACGACCAGCTGCCGGGGCCGGCAGCGCGGAAGTATTCAGGAGCAGACCGTTTTTTTCACGCGCTGCAGCTCGGTTTCGATTTCCCGGTCGAACTCGCTGATGATTTCCTGTACTGACTGGATTTTTTCCAGCAGCCCGACTGATTGCCCGGCCATGATTGAGCCGTTTTCGATATCGCCATCCTGTACCGCCCGGCGCAGAGCACCGACCCAGAAATGTTCGACCTGCTCCTGGGCGTCCTTAAGGCTGATATGTCCCTGGTTCAGCAAACCGATCAGATCGTACTGCAATTGTCCGAAGCGCCGCAGGCCTTCATTTTTCAGGGCCCGCACGGCGACCACCGGCAGGCGGGGGTCGAACTGACTGGTGGAGACTGCATCGCGGGCATCGGCCCGCAGCATTGCGTCCTTGAAAGCGGGATGGGCACAGCTCTCCTTGGAGACTGCGAAACGGGTACCCATCTGGATTCCGGCCGCGCCCATCAGCAGCAGATGGGCGCTCATCTTGCCGGTGGCGATACCGCCGGCGACGAAGACCGGAATGGCATCGAAATGAAAGAGCACCTGCTGCAACAGTACGATCAGGCTGACATGGCCGATATGGCCGCCGGCCTCAGTGCCTTCCAGAATCAAGGCATCTGCTCCATAGCGGTACATGCGCTTGGCGATTGATTCGGTGGAAGCGAAGCAGATCACCTTGGCACCGGTGTCCTTGATCATGGCCACCTCGGTGTCTTTGGGGAAATTGCCGGCGAAGATGACAGTCGCGACGGGATTGTCCCGCAGCATCCTGAGCTGGTCCTGGTAGGCCGGGGCGATGGTGATGAGATTGACGCCGAAAGGATGTTTAGTGAGTGTGCGGGTCTGCTCGATTGCTGCAGCCAGCTGGTCCGGGGGAACGTTCCCGCCTGCCAGACTGGCAAAACCGCCAGCATTGCAGACTGCGGCCACCAGGCCAGGCTCGCTGATCCAAGTCATGGCGCCGCACAAAAACGGATAGCGGCAACCCAGAAATTGATTGCCACGCTGATAAAACTGCTCACTTAATTTTGTCATTTTGCTCACCGCTTGTTTAGGGGATGGTATGTATCGGCGAGACTGCAGGCGGCTGGGACTGGTGCAGCTCGCCCAGGATGGCCAGGGTGGCCTCCAAGATCAAATCCTGAGTTTTATCTGGTACAGGCTTAGACTGATTTTGGTCATCAGCGGTAGCCTTAGGCTTGCGGGCCTGCCGGCGCTGGGTATGAAACTTGCGGAACATGTCGCTGGCGGCTTTCTCCTGCTTGATGTATTCCTTGCGGGCGGCAATATTCAGAGGAACTTGCTTCTGCTCCCGCAGTTTGCCGAAAAACTCCAGGTCCTGCAGATATTCCTGGAAGTCTTTCGACTCGGTCAGATATTTTTCAGCGACCTGCTTCCAGGCGGGCAGCTTCGCAGCCATTTCCTGGTCGGCACTGAAGCGGGTCGGGGGAATCACATCCCAGGGCATTACATGGGGCAGGCGTTCTTCCCCCACTTCCATGTAATCACTGAAAGCCGGAAAGATGATGTCAGGAGTGACACCGCGCACCTGAGTGGAACTGCCATTGATGCGGTAGAATTTGCCAATGGTGATTTTCAAGGACCCGGTCGGAGCGTGGTTCAGAATGGTGGCCGCGCCTTGAATTTGCGGGTCACGGTCCAGATCGTACAAAGTCTGCACCGTGCCTTTGCCGTGCGTCGATTTATCACCCAAGACCAGGGCCCGCCCGCAGTCCTGCAGGCAGGCCGCCACGATTTCCGAAGCGGAGGCGCTGAATTTGTCCACCAGCACTGCCAAAGGTCCGCTGTAAATCGCCTCGGGCAGAGGATCACGCATTTTTTCAATCTGGCCGCGGTAATAGCGCACCTGCACCACCGGGCCGCCCTGCAGGAACAATCCAGCCAGATCGACGGCTTCCTGCAAGCTGCCGCCGCCGTTGCCGCGCAAGTCCAGCACTACCGCATCAAGAGGCCCCTGCTCCTGGGCCTGCTGCAGGAGTTTCTGCACATCCCGGGCCGAGCTGGTGAAGTCCTCTTTTTGGTTGAACTTGCCGTTGAAATCGCTGTAGAAAGTCGGCAGGTAGATAATCTGCACCCTGGCCTTGCGGCCTTGCGGGGTGCTGATTTCCCGGCATTCGGCCTGGGCTTCCTGGTCGGTCAATTTAATTTCATCCCGGATGAGGCTGACGACCTGGGTGGTAGAACTGCCCTCGGGCAGTATGGTCAGATGCACTACGGTGCCTTTGGGTCCGCGGATTTTGCTGACTACCTGCTGCAGAGGCATATCCATGATATCCACCGGCTCCTCACCATCCTGGGCCACTGCAGTAATGCGATCGCCGCTCTTCAGCAGACCGCTTTTTTCCGCCGGCCCGCCGGGAATGATATGAGCGATTTCGGTATATGCGCCGGCCGTGAACAGTGAGGCGCCAATGCCCTGCAGCGAGAGGCTCATATTGATATCGAAATCCTCTTTGGTGCGGGGAGCCATATAAACCGAATGCGGGTCGAACAGCTGGGCAAAAGAGCTGGCGAACATCTCCACGATTTGAATCGGTTCGAGTTCCAGGCGGCGTTTATAAGCCCGGGCATAATTCTTTTTCTGCCGCAGAATGATTGGCTCCTCCGTACGCGCAGTTTCCGGCGCAGTTTTCTGCTCGTTGCGGGCGGCATCGTCAGCCGCCTGCTCCGCCTCTTCGGCGAGGCGGATTTGTTCCAGCAACAGCAGATTTTTCACTTTTTTACGCCAGTTGTCCTGGAGCTCCTCGCGGTTTTTGGCCCACTGCCGGTTGTCGGTGGAAAAGGTGATGTATTCCTCAATTGTGAAATCATGCGGCTGTTCCAGGCAGGCGATGGAGAAGACGGCCCATTCGCGTACCCGTTCCAGAAAACGCTGGTAGACTATGAAAGCGAACTCCAGATTTGCGGTGCGGGTGCGGCGGTCCCAGAGCACTGTTTCATAGCTTTTGAACTCCTCCAGGTCAGCAGCCAGGAATAACGTCTTGTCAAAATCCAGGAAGCAGAAATAATTTTCGTACCACTGGGCCGAGAGCTCCGGAGTCATCTGCTGCTTCT
>JAAZIZ010000157.1 GCA_012800565.1 Lentisphaerota bacterium | reverse complement strand
TGATTCAGGAAGCGTTCCGGTACTGGCTTTCCCCGGACACTTCCGGAGCGCAGTTTCAGTTGCGGCACACCCTGGTCAATTTGCACAGTAAAGACAAAATCTCCGTTCAGATAACGTCCTGCAAAGCCGGGGACGCCCTGCAATGGCAGTGACATTCTGGCCAGCAGGCTGTCATCCTGCAATTGTACAGCCATTTGGGAAGCGATCGACTTGAACTCCGGCGCCTGATGCAACAGAGCATTAAACTCACCATCGTCAAATTGCAGGGTTTGAGCAGAATCGCTTTCCAGAGCCCGCCGGGTATCACGGTAAAGCCGGGCACCATCCGGTGGGCGGACAGAATTTTCCCTGGATAATTCCACGGCCATGGGCCGTTCATCAGTCCACTTCTGGCGCTGCGCCCGGAAAAACAGCCATCCACTCAGCAGGCAAAGCAGCCCCAGAATAACGCTTGTCAGGCAGCCCCACTTAAAAATAGCAAGGCCACGCTTCCGCTGAGCTTGTTGCACTGGCATTTTTTTCATCTCGTGTCCCATACTTCTCGCTCAAAAATGCAGGCCAAGGGAAAGCATAATTTTTAACCGACTAAGTTTCAGATTTCCGTTTTGAAATCGTCATCCCAAGGGTAGCGGATGGGGATTTTCACTCCGCCGCGTTCAGCTGAGGCCTGGGCATAGATGCCGGGCAGGGTCATGGCCAGGCCTTTTTGCAAATTGATCGGGGCCTCTTTTTCCTTGTTTTGCAGCGCTTCCACGAACTGGTGCCAGAGAAAGGAATCCGCCCCGCCATGTCCGAACATCGCCGCAGGCTTCTGCTGACTGCGGATTTCGACTTCCCTTGAGGCGAATCCGACCGGGATTTCGGTCCATTTGTCCATGCCATACAGTTTTCGGGAGCTGAAAGCAGTGCGGGCTGGCTGAGAGCCGCGGTGCGCAAGATGTTCAAAATATCCTTCGCTGCCGAAGATACGGTAAGAATGATTGCCTGCCGTGCATTGGTTGATGAAGCTGTTTGTATGGCGGATAAGGACTCCGGAATCAGTCTGGTAGAGTGCCACCATCAGGTCTTCGGCTTCCGGGATATCGGTGACGTGGCTGCCGGTGGAAAGGCAGATAACATGACGCGGGACTTCATCAAGGATGCTGAGAAGCGGGCCAAGGGAATGGGTGCAATAGGTGATCGGATAACGGTGATTTCCCTTTCCGGGCTTGCGCCACGGGGTTTCCTCCCAGAGAGGGCGGCAGTCATGAATATATTCCGCTTCCAGATAGCAGGGTTTTCCGAGCAGGCCCTGCCGCACCAGGTCCTGCAGGGCAAGCACAAAGCCCCAGCCGCAGGTGGTCGCGCCAGTCATCAGCATGGCTGGCGAAGCAGCCTGAACCTCCCAGAGCATCTTTGCTTCCTCCAGGCTGGCCACCGACGGAATATCCGAATAGACATGAATCCCTTTTTTCAGCGCCTTGGCGCAGAATTCGGCGTGGCATGTGGCGGGAGTTTCGACCATGATGATATCAAGCTCTTCCTGAGCCAGCATTTCATCATACTGATCGTAAAATTTGACCTCGGGCATTTCGTCGCAAAGCGGCGGTTTATGCCCACCGTAACAGAAATGGACGTCTTTATAGAACAAGTCGGCATTGAGATCACAGGCAGCGACCGCCTTTACGCCGTCGACACCTTTGGCAACCCATTGAAACATGGCCCGGCCGCGATGCCCGAGACCAACCACACCCATTCGAAAATCAGTCATAGTGATTTCCCTTTCAAAAAAGTACCTGAAGCGCAAAGCATTGCTGGCCTGCACCCACCGTCCGACCTGTCCGACCCGTCCGACCC
>JAAZIZ010000156.1 GCA_012800565.1 Lentisphaerota bacterium | reverse complement strand
CTCCGCCGCCGATGGTCTTGCGCAAGCGGGTATGCGGCCCGGAGTGAGTATGGCTGCAGGATAGCTGGATATTCTCGGGCCGAAAGGGAGTCTTTTGGACGATGGCCTGCCGGATCATCTCCGTGTACTGTTCGCAGATGAAGCACCAGTCCAGGCCGATTACCGCGGCCGTGGTTCCTGCCTGGGAGACGACCATTGCCGTGGCGTGGAGAGGATCGAGAATTTCTTCCGCCGGACGTTCATCATCGCCGTAGCCGGTCAGGAAAGTGCCCAGTGCCGGGGTGATGTCGCGCCGGCCAAAACCGATTTGCAAGGTGTGGTCTGTCATAGTAAATCCAAGGTATTTTTTAGGTGGCAGCGGGCCAGTGCCCGCCAGGGGTTGCGGTTCTGCCCTCAAGGCAGTCCCTCAGGGTTGATAGCCTGTCTGATTTTATGGGGAGCAGCTTTCGGGGTGCGGTCATAGTTATAGATGCCATTCTGCTCCTGTTCAATATCTGTCAATTGAGTGTAGCAGAAGCCGGCGATTCTCGGCTCTTGCAGCAAGACTTGCACCTGTTCCGCGATGGCCGTGCAGAATTCATCCTCGTTTTTCAGTTCCAGGCCATAATAGCCCCAGGATTTTTCAGTGAATTTGGAGCGTCCTGGCGGTATAAACATAAAGCCGCCGATTTCGTCGGCGAGGTATGGCTGACCGGTGTAGCCGCATTCGAATTCAGGGTTATGCATCATCACCGGAGAATCTTCCGGGAACAACGACTGCAGCAGTTTTTCAGCATTGCTGCGATAGCAATGCACCGTCCATAAATCGGTCAGCACATGCAGATAGCCGGAGCTGTCATTGACCGGGCGGGTGCAATCCAGCTGCTTGGTCAGGTTGTATATCCGCCGGATGAAACGCCGGTAGCTTTCCAAGGCTTCCTGATTCGGAAACACTCCCCTTAAGTATCGGGAATCGGGCATATAGCTTTCATTTAACGGTGACCAGGTGATGATTGAGGGATGGTTCGCATCTCGTGCTACCACTTCCGACCATTCCACCAGAAAATTCAACTGTGCTTCCGGATTGGCGAGCTTCAGACCCCAGCTGGGGAATTCCCCCCAGGTCAGATATCCCAGCCGGTCAGCCCAGTAGTGAAAACGCTCCTCGAATACTTTCTGGTGCAGTCTGGCGCCATTGAATCCCGCTTCCATACTCAACTCGATGTCTTTCTTCAAGGCGGCGTCCGAAGGCGCGGTCCATAAGCCATCCGGATAAAACCCCTGATCCAGCACCAGACGCTGATAGAGCGGCTGGTTATTCAGAAAAATGCGGTCGCCGGCAATAGAGATTTTGCGCATTCCGGCGTAGCTTTCCACATAGTCTATTTCAGCGCCGGAGGCATCGGTAAGCTGGAAGCGGATATCGTACAGGAAAGGAGTGTCCGGGGACCAGGTCTCCAAAACCTCAAGCGGCAGAGAGATTGTGGCCCCCGGGCTGGGATGCATTTTCCCGGAAGCCGCCAGTTCGTTCCCGGCCCAGACCCCAATCTGCAGCAGATTCCCAGGCTCGGCCGCATGGAAAACCGGCGCAAAGATGAAAGCGCCGTTGTCCAGATCGGGGATGATCCGGCAGGATTTCAGGCCTGTGAGAGCGACTTTTTCCAGCCATACGCTCTGCCAGATTCCGGTGGTCCGGGTGTAATGGCAGCTGCGGGAATGATAATCCGGACACTGTTTGCCGCCGCCATAAAGACCGGAACGGACATCGTCCACGGCCTGCACTACCAAGTGGTGCTCAACTCCCGGCCGGACAGACTCCGTCAAATCGACGGTGAAAGACGATGAGCCGCCGTAGTGCCGGGATATTTCCTGGCCATCAATATAGATGGTGGCAATCTGATCCACCGCGCCGAAATGCAGCAAGATTCTGCTGCCGGACCATTCCGGCGGGATGACGATGATTCGATGATAAAAGATTGCGGGAATGAAATCCCGGTATGCGACGCCGGAGAGCTCACTTTCCGGTGCAAAGGGGATGAGTATCTGCTGCTCGAAGCCGGTGGAATGCTGCCAGCCTTGGGCGATTCCGCTCTGGCCGAAATCAAAGCGATAACTCCACCAGCCATTCAGGTTGATCCAGTCAGGACGGAAGAACTGGGGACGAGGATGCTCAGGACGGGGTTGGGAAGTAGACATCGACATGTCCTTGTGGGTAAAAACGGTGGATAGTTGTTGACGGAAAGACGTAAACTAAACGCCAGCATTACCCGCCGACCGGCTGGGGTTACCGCCACGGACTGGCAAGGTCCCCTGGCAAACTCAAGCAGGATTGTCCAGGGATGCTGCTGCTGGGAAACAATATCTGCTATTTGCGGAAAGTCAAACCCGGAAACGGGAAATCGCAGATTCGGCTTCTTATCCTATCCTGGGTAAATCAATCCGGCAGCGCCCGGTAAGTTACCGCAAATTCCATTCCCTAGTTTGAAGTGGAAAACCGTGCAGCAATCGTAACGTCACTGGGTGTTCACAATTATCTCGCTTTAATCCCGGTTGGGTGGAAGGCATACCAGCGGCAGGTCCAGATTATCAGGATACATTTCTTTGGCATCAGCCGGGAAGATGGTATCGCGCAATGCGAAGAGTCCATCGACAGCAGTCTTGATCAGATCAATGGAATTGCGGGCGGAAAAGCGGTGGGTCATTGCCTCATATCCTCCGGCGACGAGAAAATTGGCGGGGCAGATATAGTCAACATAGCCAGTGGCACAATATGCAATATAGGTACGGCGATAAGGACTGTGCCATTTGATTTCCAGGCCCAGTTCCGCGCAAGGTTCACCGGGAAGCCCCACAAAGGCAATGTCGCCAATGGAAACGATTTGGATTTCAGATTCAAATTTGCCTTTGGCCAGATAGTAAGAAGCAAGATTTTTGGGGTTGTCCTTGAATTTCGGACGCAGCGGGGCAGTGAAAATCCTGATGAGTCCTCCGACTTTCGGCTCCTTGAGCTTGAAACGTGCCGGATTGCGCGGAGCGTCCACCATGGCGGCCAGCATGGCTTTCCCCAGACGAATCCCCATCCCTTTCGCGGCATCGGTTCCCAGTTCATCTTCTTTGGGCACCATATTTCCAGTAGCGCCGCAAATATACATGCACTCAGCGCCAGTCTCGGCAGTCACATAATTACGGAAATAGCCGGGGAAGTCCGCTGAAATCCGTAGTCCTCCCAATCCTGGCGCGTGTCCTGCCAGGGGATGCGCGGCATAGTTCCCAATGACATATACCGGCTGTCCGGTCTGACTGGCAATAAAGATAAGCGAACCGAACTCCTGGTCGGTAAAGCCGTCTGCCAGCGGAATCAACTCCCGGCGAGCCGGCAGGAAGCTTGCGCAGTTGTCGGCCGTAACATAGCGGCGATTGCGGTTTGCATCCACATTGGCGGAGTAGAAAAAGACCTCCACATCAATATATTTGCCTTGCAACCCCGCTGTTTCCTCCAATATAGCCTTCTCCAGCATATCAACATAAGGCTGGTTGAGGGCATCTTCGTGACAGGCTTCGGAGATGGTTTGCGGTCCGGAGTGATTGTGGGTGCAGGTAAAGAGGACGCAGCTTTCTTCTGTTCCGAGAATCGTTGCACATTCCTTGCGAACTCTCTGGATATACCATTCATCCAGCGCCAGCAGGTCGAAACTGAGGATCAGGATTTTTTTTACTCCGTCATCACAGCAGAGACCGGTCATATAAATATCATCCTGCTTGGTAACGGAAACATCGTTCCAGGCATAACCGGCGATAATGCAGCCGATTTCCGGAGAGATCGCCCT
The DNA here is from genome assembly GCA_012800565.1 of Lentisphaerota bacterium. Taxonomy (GTDB): domain Bacteria; phylum Verrucomicrobiota; class Lentisphaeria; order Oligosphaerales; family Oligosphaeraceae; genus JAAZIZ01. The sequence continues at coordinate 202 of JAAZIZ010000156.1, read as the reverse complement.
TTTAAACCATGCGATTTTCATTTTACCAGTGATTCCTCTCAGTTATTTTTCGCTTCCATGACAAAGTGCGCAAGGTCAGTAGAAGACGTGTTCTTTTTTGGGGTAGTGTGGTGTGTTCTGCTTACGGCGCCTCACATAGCTGCACATGGTCAACCCAGGCAGTCCCCTCGGTATTATGCAGTGAAAACCGCAAGTATGGCTT
>JAAZIZ010000155.1 GCA_012800565.1 Lentisphaerota bacterium | reverse complement strand
CCCTGCCGGTGCGTTCATAAAAGCTGGCCAGCCGGGTCGGCAGATAGGCCGGGAAGCCCTCGTCCGCCGGCATTTCTTCCAGCCGCCCCGAGAGTTCGCGCAGCGCTTCGGCCCAGCGCGAGGTGGAATCGGCCATCACTGCTACATCGTAACCCATATCGCGGTAATACTCAGCCAGGGTGATGCCGGTATAGATGCTGACTTCACGGGCGGCCACAGGCATATTAGAGGTATTGGCGATCAGGATGGTTCGCTCCATCAGGGAACGTCCGCTGCGCGGGTCGATCAGATTTGGGAATTCCCGCAGCACCTCGGTCATCTCATTGCCACGTTCGCCACAGCCGATATAGACGATGATCTGCGCCTCGGCCCATTTGGCCAAAGCCTGCTGGGTCATGGTCTTGCCGGTACCGAAACCGCCGGGAATGGCGGCCGCGCCGCCCTTGGCAATGGGAAAGAAAGTGTCTATCACCCGCAGGCCGGTCAGCAGCGGCTTATCCAGGGGCAGACGCTGGTTGGCCGGCCGCGGCCGGCGTACTGGCCAATACTGGAACATGCTCACTGCCTGCTTCGTTCCGTCCGGCAGGCGCAGCTGGCACAGCCTTTCCTCCCCCTGGTAATCGCCGGCCGGCACAATCTCCTCTACTCGTCCGGACAATCCCGGGGGCAGCATCACCTTGTGCATGATGCTCATGCTCTCCTGCACTTCGCCGATTATCGCTCCGCCCGACAGTTCCTGCCCTACGGAGACTACCGGTTGGAATGACCAGAAACGCTCTGTATCCAGCGGTGGGACTTTCTCGCCTCGCTGAATCATGCTGCCTGATTTCTCTGCAATTTTGTCCAGCGGACGCTGGATGCCATCATAGATGGTTCCCAGCAGCCCGGGGCCAAGCCGTACCGACAGCGGACGTGCGGTGCAGAATACCGGCTCACCAGGGTATAGACCGCTGGTATTTTCATAGACTTGGATGGTGGCTACGTCATCACGTACCCGGATGACCTCGCCAATCAGACGCAGGTGCCCGACTTCAACCACCTCAAGCATCCCCACCTGTTCCATCCCCCGGGCATCAACGATGGGACCGTTGACCCGGATGATTACGCCATTGCTGTTTTCAACTTGCGACATGTGCACGCCTTGCTTATTCCTCGGCCAGCCTCCTGCGCAATATGTCACGCAGGTCGTTGAGCCGGTTACGATAAGTGTTGTCAAAACTCAGTGAGCCATCGCGGGCCTGAAAGCGTAACCCGCCGGAGATTTCCTGCCGCGGGTTGACCGAGAATGCGCAGCTTCGGCCTTTATCGCCCAGTACTGCAATGGCTCTTTCGAACAGCCAGTCTTCGGTGACCAAAGCGGCATCGGCTTTGGCGCATTCGACCAGATAGGCACCGGTGGAGAGCGCCTGCAGTGCTTCCTCAGCCAGGAAGCAGAGCGATTCCTGCCGGCGCTTGCCTGAGCATTCGCCGGCCTGACTCAGTACTGTCTGGAAGAATTCATTGATGGCCTCTTCGCGCTTGTTCAGCCAGCGCCGGCGGATTTCCATGCCGATGCTGTTCTGGATGCTGCGCACCTGCCGGGCGGCTTCCTGACGGACTTCCGCCAGGTGGCTTTGACGCTTCTGCTCATGCTCCTGCTTGAATTGCTGCAGGGCCTGCTCACGTTCAGTATCGGCCTTGGCAGCAATGCGCTCGGCTTTTTTTCTGGCATCGGCCAGGATTTCCTGGCGCAGCCGTTCTTCTTGATTTTCCATAACTACCGTCCGGGTCATTGCTCTTCCACGATGCGTATTCCCACTGCTTCAAAAATCAGGTCCTGCAGACTGCGGCGTTTACCGCGTTTGCCCCAGATATCTTCGACTACGGTCAGATAAGGCGGTTTGGCCTTGAGGCGATAGGCAGTAGTCTCGGCTTTGAGCATATCTTCCACCGCCTCGGTGATGATCAGTATGCCATAGTCACCATCAGCGGTGGCACGGGCGAAAGCCTCCCGGGCTTCTTCCACGGTGGACACAGCGTCACCAGAGACACCGGCAAAGCGGTATCCCAGCACTGTATCCGGATCACCGATGATGTGATATCCTGCCATTCCGAACTCCTGTCTGCAGAAAATCAGCGCCTGCCCCGGTTGGGGGTGGCGCGCACTACTCAGCCGCCGATCTTCATCACCAGGAAGAAGCTGATCAGGAAACCGAACAGCGCAATTCCTTCACCCAAGCCGACATAAGCGATGGCTTTGCCCAGAACTTCCGGCTTCTCCGCTGCAGCGCCCATCACCGCCGCACCGATTTTGCCGACTGCGTAGGCCGCGCTCATACTGGCGAAGCACATGGTCGCAGCGATAGCATAATACAGTGCGCTGTTGTTCTGTACTGTCGTAGCGACTTCTGTTGTCGCCTCTGCTGCTGCCTCCGCTTCGCCTTGAGCGTACAAGGTTCCGGCTGCGCTCATAATGGCGATGAAAAGAGCATACCTGACAAACTTGCCGATGAACTGGACGGTGTGAAAATTCATGCTGTGTTTCTCCTTGATAAATGTTCTTATGGTTCAGGGACTGAGTAAAATTCTGTCAGAACTGGGTTGCTCCGGGGTTCCAATCCGGGCTGGTATCTGCCGGGTTACTGCTCTTTTTCTTCTTCTTTAATGCGAAACGGCTTATAGGCCACCCCTCCACCCTGGAAGAAGCGGCTGAACAGTTCGTAGTATTCCAGACGCACACACTGAATGGCTGCGACCATGCCTTCGAAAACAATAATCAGCAGATTGCCCAGCACAGCCACAATTATGGACATGACTCCGCCCAGGGTCTGTTCTTTGAGCATACCGACAATGGCGAAGACTGCGAGGCAGAGTGCCGCATGGCTGATGGCAAATGCACCGACCCGGACGAAAGAGACTGTCCCGCTCAAGTATCCGGTCATGGTCTCCATCAGCTCAATGCCGCCTTCCAGTACTACATTCAAGAAGCTGCTCTGGTAAAATGGATTATGATGATGGAACAGATTGTGCAAAGGCTCCTTGAGGAACAGCAGCAGCAGTGGCACGGCCACAAACAGCAGCTGCCAGAGCGCGAGGCTCCGGGTAATGGCGACATTGATGCCGACCCCCAGCATACCCCAGTAGAAACAGATGCCCAGCAGGCCGAACTTGTCAAACGTACCCTCGAAATAGCGCCTGGCCAGGAAATGATTCAAGACATTGATTAACACCGCGATGCTGATGAACACCACGCCCATGCCTACTGCTGTCAGCAGCAGCTGCGGGATGTCACGCTGCTGCATGGGGCCAAGCCACAGCGGCTCAAAAAATTCATGATTCTCATACCCGAAAAAACTGCCGTAGCAGAAGCCGAAAAACACTGCGCTCAGTCCGCACAGGCTGAGCAGAGTGCCGGTGTCTCTGAGCGCTAGCTTGAAGTTTCGCCGGCTGAAGCGCAGATACAGCCCCAGCAGCCCCAGCACCGCGCCCTGGCCCACGTCACCGAACATGTAGCCGAACATAATCACGAAAGTCAGCCCAACAAAAAAACTCGGGTCCAGCTCGTGGTAATTCGGGATTGCGAAATTAGTCACCAGCATCTGGAAAGGCCGTTCGAGCGCATTGCTGCTAAATTTCACCGGGACACTGTCCAGGCCGGCTTTGACCAGCGCGTCATCATTCGCGTCAATCGCCTCCACTATCCCTACTCCGTCAGTGGCCCTGGACACGATTTTGCGCAAGTCCTCAAGGTTTTCCTTTGGCACCCAGCCGGTGACGCAGCAGAGATGGTTCAGGCGTCCGAACATTCCCTGGGCCTGCTGCACTGCCAGATAGCTGTTCAACTGTCTTTTGATGGCCAGAAGCAGCCCGCCGTACCGCTCTCCCAGGCGCAGGACTGCCAGCCGGGCGGCATTGAGCTTGCTCCGCAAGACATCAATTTCATCCTCCAGCTCATGGCGTTTCTCCGCCACCTCTCCTTGCACATCCTCAGGTGCTTCAAGTTTCACAAAGCCTAGTTTCTGCAGGTCCTCCTCCACCATCCAGCGGTTGCGCCGGGAAGAGAGCACCAGTACTTTTCCGCTGTTGTCCTCACTGCGCACAAACAGCGCCTGTCCATCCAGCACCTGCCGGGCCCGCAGAAAGGCATCCATGTGCATTTTGCCGGTCACCATGTAGAAATGCGAGAGATTGCGCAGTGCCGCCAGACGGATATTCTGGAGTGGGAACTCAGTCAGGCGCAGATTCTCCTGGCTGATGCTGTCGGTTTCCTGCAGCAGCTTGGCGATGACCTGGTCTTGTTCCTGGTACCGCTCATAGACCCTGGTGAGCAGCGCGTCAATTTCTTCGCGTTCGAGTTCGCCGATGTCCGGTACCCGGGCATCGCTTTCAATGCCCAGAGCATCAATCAGCAGCCGGCAGCGGTTCAGCATGTTCTGCAGAGCGGCGGTGTTCTGTTTGATGTCAATGGCATTCAGCAGATTATCCTGGGACTGGTCTACTGCATTGACCAGATGCACCATACCGCTGTCTCCCAGCGAGCTGGTGATACTGTTCAGATGCTTCTGCAAAACCAGGATATTGACTTTGCACATTTTTGCTGGTGTAAACATCGCGAATCAATGTCCTGTTTAGTTAGTGCGATCAGGGTTCTCCAATCATCATGCTCTGGATGCTTTTAACCGGCAAACCGAAACGGATGCCTTCGTAAATCCGAGCCAGATTGATGGTCTCAAAGCGCAGCAGATACGGGAAAGCCACCAGGGACAGCTGCGGGTTATTGAAATCACGGAATAACGCCCGCGCTTTCGCGGACAGGAAATTCCACAGTACGTGCTCACAGAGATACAGCTCCTGGCTTTTATATGTGTCCTGCAGCAAAGCCGAGTAGGGCGCGGGCAGAACCGGGATGGCATCTTCAATCCGCTCGGACTGGCCCAGGGCAGTCAGCTGTTCGGGCTGGACATGGTAGCCGCCGGGCAGCCAGAGTGCAGCCAGGCTTTCGGCGGGGAAATGATACAGGTTCAAATTGCGCAGCAACATGATGATGTTGGTGATATCGATCTCCCAGCCCACCATCTGCCGAGCCTGCCGGCGCACAATCAGTGGCAGGGCCCCGGCGCTGTCCAGCTGACGTTGAAAATCCAGTGCGTCGATCGCGCATTCAGCGGCCATGATGTTCTGGTCCTCAGCCAGCTTCCTGATAATGTCCTCCAGCCCGGGGGAAGGGAATTCGGCGCAGACCAGTTCAATGAATACCTCCAGCTCCTGGACTTCCAGCAGCCGGTCTGCCGGCAGAGGCTTTGCCCCGGGAATGGGGACCAGCATCTCCGCCATCGGGGCGGCCCGTTCGGGAAAGAAGCGGCAATTCAGAATGACTTTCAGATTCTCTTCTGTAATGCTGATCAGCATGGTCTGCAGAAACCGGGAAAACGCCGAGTCTGACAAAGACATATAGTACCGCAGCATTGACATTTGCCGCACAGTCAGATTTTTTCCGAAATCAGAATTTTCCGGCAATTTTAAGTCAAAGCTTTGCAAGGTCCGCAGAAAATTCTCCTCGGTCACGCAGGCGGTCAAGGTCTGCAAACGCTCGCCGTTGGCAGATTTTCCCCACCAGCAATGCAGCTTGGAGAAGATGAATTCAGAACCGGTATTGATGTTGCAGGTTATCATATCGGGCAGAAAAATCCTGCTTTCCGGCAGTCGGGCGAAAGCAGTCAGGCAGGCGGCGGGGCTCCGGCAGCGGTGCCCAGGATGATGTCCAGAACCGGAGCAGTTTGAGGTGCAATGCGTTGGGCGAATGCCGCTTTGCGCTGGTCCAGGTACAGTTCATCCTGCTTCAGAGCTGCTTCGGCTTCCTGGTGGGCTTTGTCCAGCTCAGCTTGCAGGAGAGCATCGCTTTCCTGCTGCAGGACGAGCTGGGCCTCCTCGTTTTCCCGGCTGATCTGCAGTCGAGTCTGCTCGGCCAGCTGTGCGGCTTCTTCCTCCGCCCGCTGTACCAATGCGTCGGCCTCTTTATCGACCGCCAACATCCGTTGCAGGAGGTCATTCATGCTTTATTCCTCTTTTTCAATCAGGCGCAGTACCTCCTCGGGGGTGCGGGCCGAGGAGAGTTTTTCCCTGAACCCCGGCACCGCGAACAGCCGGGAGATTTCGGCGAGCACTTCGATATGCTCGCCCGGATTGTCAACCTGGGCAAAGATGGCAATTACGATATGCACCGGTTCGCCATCAATGGAATTGTACTCAATGCCCTCGCGCGAGATACCCAGGGCCAGCAAAATCTGTTTGGCTTCCGGCAATTTCCCGTGCGGGATAGCGATGCCATTCGAGATGCCGGTGGTCATCTTGGCCTCACGCTCTTCCAGTACCTGTAAGGCCTCAGCCCGGTTCTGGATGCAGCCAGCTGCCACAAACAGCTCAACCAGTTCCGGGAACAGCTCATCTTTGGTCTCGGCCTCTAAATTCACTTTGATCAAGGACGGCAGCAATAATTCAGAAATGTTTATCATAGTTCTTTCGTATCCTGACCACACAGCCCAAAAAAACAGGGAATGCTACCTTTGTCGGCCCAAACCGCAAGTTCCCGTTGATTAGTTGAAGAACAACTAATATAACACTGATACTGATATTTGCACCCACTAAAAACACAGTTTGAGATTTTTATTTTAGCGCTGTTTTTGCTGCCGCGATCAGTCCTTGCAATATTTCTTACCGGCTGCTTTCCTGAGCTTGATTTTCACTCTGCAGATTTGCAATGGCGAGGCTCTATGATATGTTAAAAAATCGCCGCAAAGCCCGGCGGTATTGCATTGTTCCCGGCATTATTGCAAAGGAAAATTCATGGACCATCAAGCAAATCCCAATCTTTCCCAGTCAACAGCAGAACAAGCAGACCGCAGTTCTGCTGCTTTACCCCCGCCGCAGTATCACAGCGCCCCTCCTCCGCCACCGCACTATACGGCCCGACCGGTAAAACAGAAACGCGGTTTTTTTTCCGGTTGCCTGGTTTTCCTGCTGGTAGTGCTGGTTTGCAGCGCCAGCTGCGTCTTGCTTCTGGGCATATTCGGGCATGGCTGTCTGAATGCTCTGGATGAGTGGTCCACAGAGAGCAGCTCTTTCAGCACCGCATTCAACAAACAAGACTTCCGCATCAGCCGTAAAGTCATCATCCCGGCCGAGGACAACAGCTTAGAGCAGATTGCAGTCATCAAAGTCCAGGGAGTGATCCGGAATTCCGACGGACGGTCGCTGCGCAGTGCCGAGACCATCGCCGAGGAGCTGCGCCTGGCCAGCCAGGACGATAATGTCGTGGCAATCATTCTGGATATGGATACCCCCGGCGGAGAAGTTGTGGCCAGCGATGAAATCCTGCATCAGGTGCTGGCCTGCAAAACTGCAGGCAAGCCGGTGGTGACCTGTATGCGCTCTATGGCCGCCAGCGGCGGCTACTTCATTGCCTCCGGCAGTGACTGGATTATCGCGAACCGAATGACTCTGACCGGCAGCATCGGTGTCATTATCGGCTCCTATCAAATCAGCGGGCTGCTTGATAAAATCGGCATTCAGCCGGCGATATACCGCTCCGGAGTAATGAAAGATATGCTCAGCCCGACTCGGGAGCCCAGTTCCCTGGAGCGCGACTACATCCAGAACATGGTCAGCAGCACTTTCCAGGAATTCTGCCAGGTGGTGGCCAACGGCCGGGAACAGTATCCGACCCTGGAAGCGGTCGCAGCAGCGCCATTCGGTGACGGGCGTGTGCTCTCCGGCGCTGATGCGCTGGCCGCCGGCCTGGTCGACCAGCTGGGATATATGAGCGATGCAATCGCCAAAGCCCGGGAACTGGGTGACGCCGCCAATGCAGCCGTGGTCAGATATGCCTACGCACCGAATTGGGTGGATGTCTTCTTCTCCTTGAAGGCGCCTGACAGCCTGAATATCTCCGGCGTGACACCGCCCGCTGCGTTTGCGCTTGAGCCGGGGAAGCTCTATTATCTTTATCCGAATGCCTGTCCCTAACCCACAAGTGCCTGCCTGCTAATTATGTCTGTCATTATCACTGCCATAGCTTTATTTACGCTGCAGCTCTGCGCCCAGGAGTTCTTCCCGAAGCAGACTGCGATCACCCGGCCGGACCCTATCGCCAGCCCTTATGCTCTGCCTGGGGGAACCATCTGCGAATACCTGGGGCCATCACCGAAAAGCCTGAATTATTATCTCGACAACAACACCATGAGTGCTCAGATTTTCGGCAGTATGTACGAGAGTCTGCTGGATATGAACCCGCAGACCCTGGAATACGACCGTGCCCTGGCGGAAAAATGGTCCATCTCTGAAGATAAACGCGAATTCACTTTCTGGCTCGACCCCAAAGCCCGCTGGAGTGATGGACGCCCAGTCAGCGTCGCAGACGTAATCTGGACCTATCAGGCGGTGGTTGACCCGGCCAATATGACCGGTCCGCACAAGTTGAGCCTGGAACGCCTGCAGCCACCGGTCAGCGTGGATGACGGCCGGGCGGTGCGCTTTGTCGCCAAGGAGGTGCACTGGCAGAACCTGGGTGCCGCCAGCGGTTTCCCCATCCTGCCTAAGCACGTGTACGAAAAAATGGATTTCAACAAGCTGAACTTCGATTTTCCGGTGGTGTCCGGGCCTTTCCGCTTTCAGGAATTGAAAGAGGGGCTGTATCTGCTGCTGGCCCGCCGGCGTGACTGGTGGCGCAATGACTGGCCTGTGCTGCAGGGGATATATAACTTTGACTACAACCGATACCTTTTTTTCAACGACCGCGAGAATGCTTTCGAGGCCTTCAAGAAAGGCGAGATCGATATGTTCCCGGTCTATACCGCCAGCCAGTGGTATAAACTGGAGGAAAAATTAAGCGCGGTGCGTAACAACTGGATTGTCAAACAGGCCATCTACAACCACAAGCCGGTCGGTTTCCAGGGCTTTGCCATGAATATGCGCAGGGCTCCCTTTGACGATGTGCGGGTCCGTAAAGCGATGGCGCACCTGATCAACCGTCCGATGATGAACCACACTATGATGTACGACCAGTATTTCCTGCATCGCTCATACTGGGAGGACCTCTATGACCAGCAGCATCCCTGCCCCAATGAAATGGTCGATTTCAATCCCGGGCAGGCGCGTGCCCTGCTGGCCGAAGCAGGCTGGAAAGCAAACCCGCAGACCGGCATCCTGGAAAAAAACGGTCGCCCGCTGAGCTTCGTGTTTCTTTCCCGGGATTCCAGCAGCGATAAATTTCTGGCTCCCTTTACAGAAGCGCTGAAAGATGTCGGAGTGCAGATGACCGTCCAGAACAAGGATTGGTCGGCCTGGGCCAAAGATATGGATGAATTCAATTTCGACATGACTTGGGCTGCCTGGGGCGCGGGGCTGTTCAAGAACCCCGAGTATCTGTGGTCTTCCCAAGAGGCTGATCGCCCCGGCAGCTCCAATATCACCGGTTTCAAGAATGCCCGCGTGGATGCGTTGATCGAGAAGCAGAAGACCATCTTCGATGTGGCTGAACGCCACGCCATCGTCCGGGAAATCGACGCCATTATCTTCGCCGAGCACCCCTACGCACTGCTGTGGAACCTCAATTACACCCGGCTGCTGTACTGGAATAAATTCGGCGTCCCGCCTACGGTGATCGGCAAATACAGCAGCGAGAGCAGCGCCTACTGGTGGTATGATCCCGATGGAGCGGCGGAACTGCAGGAAGCCATGGCCGGCGGCGCTCCCCTGCCGCAGCCGCCGGCAGAAGTCCATTACGACCAGGTCTTGTCCGAGAAATAGCTTTCCGGCAAGTGACCGGCCCGCTCTGTCCCGGCTTGATACCAGCGCAGCAATGTCAGCAAAAGAAAAAATACCGGATTTCACGCTTTCCGATGAGCGCACCGCTCTTGCCGGAGATTCCAGCGTGACCAGGTTTCTGTCTTATCTGCGCACAGAACGGCAGTACTCGGAAAATACCCAGAAGAGTTATTTTCTTGATTTGGCTCATTTTCTACATTACCAGCAGGATTTCCTGCCCCCGCAAGGCAGTTCTGACTTCCCTTGGCACAGCATCACCGACCGGCAGGCCCGCAACTTTGTCCTGAAACTCTCTTCAGCCGGGCTGTCGCACAGCAGCATCAATCGCAAGCTGGCCAGCCTGAAAGCATTCTTCCGTTTCCTGTTGCGGGAAGGGGTGATCCACGGGAACCCGTTCACACTGGTCAAATGCCTGAAAAATTCCCGCCCCCTGCCGATGGTGCTGACGGTAGAACAGGTCGGCAAACTCCTTGATGCTCCGCACCAATACTGGGAACGGCAGAATAATGCCGACACCAACCCGGAAGCCGCCCAGGCAGCTCTCTTCGCCGCCGCCCGGGACCGGGCTATCCTGGAGGTCATCTACAGCGGCGGACTGCGGATCAGCGAGGCCACAGGACTGAATCTCGAGGATATGGACTTCCTGGGCAGCAGTTTCCGGGTCCGCGGCAAAGGACAGAAAGAACGCATCTGCATGCTGGGCCAGCCGGCCCTGCTTGCCCTGCGGGAATATCTGCAGAAGCGTGAGCAACGCGGACTGGGTCTGCGGCGGGAGCCGGGACCGTTGTTCCGCAATCAGCAGAACGGCCGGCTGAGCAGCCGCTCAGTCGAGCGCTCATTTAAGCTCTATGTGCAGGAAGCCGGCCTGAGCCCGGATTGCACACCGCACAAACTGCGGCACTCTTTCGCCACCCACCTGCTGGCCGCCGGCGCTGACTTGCGGGTGGTGCAGGAAATGCTGGGGCACGCCAGCCTCTCCACCACCCAGATATATACCCATATCGATATCGGCCGCCTGATCGAGGTCTATGCCAAGGCTCACCCAAAAGCCTGATGATACTAAAATTATCTTCCCGGCCACTTGCAGCCCTGCCAGCTATATGTTTTTGCTTGCGCTTCGCGCTTGATCTTGGAGCCGATTCTTGTTTTTTGGCCGGCAACAGCTAT
>JAAZIZ010000154.1 GCA_012800565.1 Lentisphaerota bacterium | reverse complement strand
TGTCCACAATGTCCACAATGTCCACAATGTCCACCCCGTCTGACCTCGTGGGTGCTGGTTAAATCAGGCGGGGAAATTGTAAAGCTGCAAAATGCCATTACCTTATATCTTCGTTCCCCGCAATACTGCGGAGATTATCAATTAATCAATCGCTGGTCTGAGTGCATAAATGAAGCGCATTCTCTGGGTTGTTATTCCTTTGGGCCTGGTCCTCTGTCTGCCTCTGTTGCTGCGGAAACCTGCGGAGCAGATTGATTTAAGTGCTGATCAGCTGGTCATCGTCTCGCCGCATAACGAATCCATCCGCTTTGAGTTCGAGCAGGCTTTCCGGCGCTATTATTACGAGCAGACCGGCCGCAAGGTCTCCCTGGACTGGCGGACGGTGGGCGGTGCCAGTGATATCGTCCGCTACCTGGCCAGCGCCTATACTGCTAATTTCCGCGACTATTGGATCAATCAGCGCGGGGGGCAATGGAGCGAAGAACTCGCCCTGGCTTTCCTGAATCGCAAACTCGGGCCGGATTCGCCGCATTGGGAAGCCCGGCAGGAATTCCTGCAAAGCGACATCGGCATCGGCATTGACTTGTTTTTCGGCGGCGGGCAGTACGATTTTCAGCAGCAGGCTGACGCCGGCGTCCTGGTCCCCTGCGGCCTGCGGGAGCGCCATCCAGAATGGTTTGCCGGTCCGGAACCGATCATTTCTGCCGGCGGTGGCGGGGAGGTCTGGTATGATTCCAAAGACCGCTATTACGGGGTCTGTTTTTCCTCTTTCGGCATCTGCGGCAATGTGGTGCGTCTGCAGCAGGCCGGCTATACGGTAACTGGCGGGGAGCTGCCCTTGCGCAGCTGGGCGGATTTAAGCGATCCGCGGCTGTTCAATGCGGTTGGTTTGGCTGATCCCTCGAAGAGCGGCTCGATCACCAAATGCTTTGAGATGCTGATTCAGCGTCAGATGCAAGACAGCATGAGTGCGCTGCAGTCCCAGGTTGCGGCCGGGAGTCTCAGCACAGAGCAGGCGCTGGACCGGAGCTGGCGCGATGCCATCAACCTGATCAAACGCATTGGCGGCAATGCCAGCTATCTGACTTTTTCCGCCAGCAAGGTGCCGATGGATACCGCAATGGGGCAGATTGCGGCCGGCATGTGCATCGATTTCTACGGCCGCTCGCAGGCCGAGTGGGTAAACGGTCATCAAGGTGAGACGGTCATGCTGTTCCGGACTCCTGATGCGGCCTCGACGGTCTCGGCAGACCCGGTGGGGATGTTGCGGGGGGCGCCGCATCCCGAGCGGGCCCGGATGTTCATTGATTTCCTGCTCAGTCAGGAAGGGCAGCGTCTCTGGGGATACCGTGCCGGCACACCTGGCGGACCGGAGAAATACAGCCTGCACCGTCTGCCGGTGCGCCGCGATGTCTATACACCCCAGGACCGCAGCTGCATGAGCGCACCGGAAGCCGAGCCTTTCGCGCTGGCCGCGGCATTCCAGTATCAAGGCAGCTGGACCGGCCCGCTGTTTGATGTCATGCGCATTCTGATCAAGGTAATGGTTATCGACTGTGAGCCGGAGCTGCGCGGAGCCTGGAAAGCCATTCTGGATGGCGGCGGCCCGGCCGCACAGGCAGAGGCGATGGCGGCTTTCGAGGCACTGCCTTTCGAGCATTCGCAATCGGCTCAGGTGGCCGCGGCTTTGCGGGATTCCGAAGGCCGCACGAAAACTATCCGGGAATGGCTGTTGTTTTTCCGCCACCAGTTCCAGCAGACCCGGTTGTTGGCGACACCTCCGCGGCGTTAGCCACGATTCAGCCTCAAGGAGCACAGCATGGATATTTCCGCACTCTGTCTCTCAATGGAAGAGCTCGGGGCTTCTGATCTCTTCCTGAGTGTGGGACGTATTCCCGGGATGCGGGTAGCGGGAAGCATCCGCGATATTCCCAATACGTCCCCTCTGCAGGAGTCCGAGGTACTGGAGTTTTTCCGGCAGTGTCTGCCTCCGGGGACTGAGGAGCGTCTGCGGCAGGCTCTGGATGTGGACCTGGGATTCACGCTGGGCACTGCAGGGCGTTTCCGCCTCAATCTGTCTTTTCAGCGTGGCAACCTCAGTCTGGCCATCCGCCGGGTGCCCTCCGGGCAGCTGGATTTTGCCAGCCTGGGCATACCTGAAATTGTCTCCCGTCTGGCGGAGCTGCCGCGCGGACTGATTCTGATCACCGGCGCGACTGGCACCGGCAAGACCACCACCCTGGCGGCGCTGGTCAATCACATCAACAAAACAGCCGCCAAGCATATTGTCACCATTGAAGACCCGATTGAGTTCGTGCACAATGATGATCAAGCCCTGGTTTCGCAGCGTGAGATTGGCGGCGATACACGCGATTTCGCCACTGCGTTGCGGCATGTGGTGCGGCAGAATCCCGATGTGATCATCATCGGCGAGATGCGCGATCAGGAGACCATCGCCACCGCAATTTCCGCAGCCATGACCGGCCATCTGGTGGCCGCAACCATCCATACCGTGGATGTGCAGCAGACCCTGGAGCGGATTCTCAATTATTTCCCGGATGGTCTGCGCGAGCAGGTCGCTCTGGATTTCTCTCTGGCCCTGCAGGGCATTGTCTCGCAACGCCTGCTGCCGCGCAAGGATGCCCAAGGCCGGGTTCCGGCTTTCGAGGTCCTGGTCGCCACCCCGCTGGTGCGGCGCCTGATTGCCAATCGCGATCTCGAGGCTATTCCTGAGGTACTTAAAGGCGGCGGCTTGGACGGGATGATCAATTTCAACCGTTCGCTGCTGCAGCTTTATCAGTCCGGAAAAGTTGAGCTGGAGATTGCCAGCCTGGCGGCCAGCAACCGCGATGAGTTCCTGCTTCTGGCTCAGGGCATGGAGACCGGCATTGATACCCTGCGGAATTATTCCGGGGATGTGAATTATGGCATCAATATCAAGAAGCTGCTTAAGGATGCCATCCATTATGGTGCTTCGGACTTGCTGCTGACGGTCGATTCGCCCCCGGTCATCCGCCTGGACGGCTCGCTGCGCCCGTTTGATATGCCGCCACTGACCGGTGCGGATACCCAGAAGCTGCTGTTCAGCGTCCTGAGTCTGCGTCAGCGGGCGGATTTCGAGGACCGTCGGGAAATTGATTTTGCTCTGAGCATCAAAGGCATTAGCGGTGCTGACGACCAGGCCGAGTATCGTTTCCGGGTCAATGGTTTTTATCAGAAAGGCAAGGTCGCGGCGGCTTTCCGGCTGATCCCCATGACTATTCCCAATCCGCAGGCTCTGGGGTTGCCACAGGTAATCCTGAATCTGGCCAATTGTCCGCAGGGATTGGTGCTGGTGACTGGTCCGACCGGGCACGGTAAATCGACCACTCTGGCCGCGTTGCTCAATGAAGTCAACCGGCTGCGCTCCTGCCATGTTATCACCATTGAGGACCCCATAGAGTTTGTGCATCAGCACAAGATGGCTCTGATCGAGCAGCGCGAGGTCAATGCCGACACCCTCAGCTTTGCCAATGCTCTGAAGTATGTGTTGCGGCAGGACCCGGACGTGATACTGATTGGCGAGATGCGCGATCCGGAGACTATCCGGGCTGCGCTGACTGCGGCCGAGACAGGGCATTTGGTCTTCGCTACCCTGCATACCAATGATGTGGCGCAAAGCGTGGACCGGATCATTGATGTGTTCCCGGCCGATCAGCAGGGACAAATCCGCTCCCAGCTGGCCGCTTCTCTGGAGGCGATTATCGCCCAGCGGCTGCTGCCGCGCCGAGGTGACAGCGGCGGCCGGGTGGCGGCATTTGAAATCCTGATCGGCACCATGGCAGTCAAGGCGATGATCCGGGAAAAGAAGACGCATCAGCTGCCAGGGCACATGGAGACTGCGGCCAAGGACGGCATGATCACCATGGACCGGGCCCTGAAGAATTTGTTCGAAGCCGGCCAGATTACCCGGGAGACGTATATCACCATGGTCAGAAATCCGGTGACTTTTTAAGGACTGGCCGACCAGATTATGGCAAAGTATAATATTTTGGAACAACTCGCGCTTTTCCTGCAGGAGTATGCTCTGCGGGGGCAGGAGTTGCTGCTGGGCTTCAGCGGCGGAGTTGACAGCACTGCCCTGCTGTTGGCCTTGCTGGCGCTCGGGCAGCAATGCCGGGCTGTGCATTTCCAGCACGGGTTGCGGGGGGAAGACGCACTGGCTGACGAACAGTGGTGCCGGGAATTCTGCCGCCAGCGGGGAGTCGCTTTTCAGTCCCTGGCGCTGCGGGTGCCAGAACAGCGCAACGCCGGAGAGTCCATTGAGGCGGCGGCCCGGCGGTTGCGCCTGGAAGCCTGGCAGGAATTATCCGAGTCCGGTCGTTTGCCGGTGCTGCTGGCGCATCATCTGGACGACTGCCTGGAGGACCTGCTGCTGAAATTGGCGCGGGGCAGCAATGCCAGTGGTCTCAGCGGCCTGCGGGAGTACCGTCAGATGGGGACTCTGCGGCTGTACCGCCCGCTGCTGTCCTGGCGCAAGGCCGAGCTGGAGGAATATGTCCGCGGCTGCGGGGTGACGGAATGGTGCATTGATGCGAGCAACCGGGAGAACTGCTACCGGCGCAACGCATTGCGCAATATCATACTGCCGCAGCTCCGGCAGACCTTCGCCGGCGATTCCGGTTTGCAGCAGGCGTTGCTGGCTTTGCGGCAGGACGCGGAATATCTGGAAGAGCGGGCCGCGGCTGCGCTGCAGAATATCAGTTCTCTGGAGTCCTGGCAGCGGCTGCATCCGGCGCTGCTGCCACGGGTGCTGCGGCTTTGGCTGGAACGGGAATTCGGGCAGTCGGGAGCGCCATCCGGGAAGCTGGTGCGGCGCTTGCAGGAAGCGCTGCGGAATTTCCAGGGCAAGAGCGTGCGCCTGCCCCTGCCGGGAGGAGAGGAGATAATTCTGGAGCGCGCAGGTCTGCAGCGCTGGCGGCCTCAGCCGGGCATCGCGGAGCGGACCTGGGACTGGCAGAACCAGCCCCGGCTGGACTTGCCGGAGTGCCAGGCCGGGCTGGTGGTCTGTGCTCCGGACGCAATCCCGCCGGGCGCACAGGCGGAGTTATTTGACCGGAACGCGCTGCCGGCATTATTGCGGGTGCGCTCCTGGCAGGCGGGGGACAGTATGCAGCCTTTCGGCGCAGATTTCCGGCGCAAGCTGCAGGATATCTTCAGCGACGCCCGGGTCCCGCGCAGCCGTCGGTCTGCCATGCCGGTTGTGCTGGCCGGTGAGGAGATTATCTGGCTGCCCGGGCTGCGGCGGGCGGAGTTTGCCCGGGTACAGCCCGGTGGAGCCATTGTAGCTATATCGTATCAGCCCTGGTAGTCTTTACCATTGCCCCGCATCGCGGTCGGGTTCCTGATACAGTTCAGTCAGGGCTTTCTTTTCCACGATGCCGCCGGTGGGGTCGTCCTTAGGCGGACAGAGTTCCCAGTGCGGGCCCGGGAAGACCGGGGTCTTGAAGTTATCCTGAGCGATATTATGGATTTTTTCCTGGAATTCCATGCAGGAACGGATGCAGCCTTTGGCACCGCAGACCGCTAGATAGCCGCAATGCGCTGCAATCTGCTTGATATACGGGTTCGCCGCAGTGCCGGGGAATTCGGGGTTCTGGCGGTACCAGTTGGCCAGGCCCAGCGAGTGGGTGATCTTGTAGGCCAGCTCCTCTGACATGGTGCTCTCAGTAATCTCAAGATTGAAGCCCGGGAAGTATTTTTTCAGGAACGGCGAGGCCTTGTAATTGATGCCGTGATGGGTAGCGGTGCAGCGGCCCATATTGACATCGCCCCATTCGTATTCCTGGCCCTCAATCCGGATTTTGATGCTGGGCCCGTTCTTGCCCGGGATGGCGTTGCCGGGGCAGTCCGGAACACATTTCATACAGCGTTTGCACAGCGTGCCGGGCTTGAGCAGCGGGTCCGGCTCCAGTACTGCATCCGTAAGGATATTACCGATGCGCACTCGCGGTCCGTAGGTCGGGTGCAGGAAGACTTTTGACCAACCGATCTCACCCAGGCCGCAGGCCATGGCGGCAATGCGGACATTCAGGTTGATATCGGGGGAGGGTCGTCCGGGAATGGGATTGGGATTATTCGGATAGGATTCCGGCACACCGGGGTAGACTGGTACTGCTTCGTAGCCGTGTTCTTCGATGAAACGGCTGATTTCTTCGGTCAGCATGGGGCGGAAGACGGTATTGAGGCGGTTATAGGAATAATAAGTGTAGTTATTCCAGTGTGTGCCTTCAGTGATGCCGCGGTAGGTGCTGCGGGGAATGGGCTGGACGATGGAAATCACCGACCGGCAGTCAGGGAAGATATTGGCCGGGTGCATCCGCTCCGGAGCCTCGGCAAAACGCTCAATATTGGCAATGCCGATTATTTCGACTCCGCCTCCACCAGCGCCAATGCGGCGGGCCAGTTCTTTGATTGCGCCCGCAGTAAGTCTTTTTTCCGACATCATATTCTCCTGTATCATTTGCTGCTTTGGCCATTGATATCGCGCTGCCAGGTTGCGCTTTGGCGGAACCGATGGGTGAATTTCTCCTGGCAGGCACCGCGCTCTTCCAGGGCCTGGATGCAGGCGCGGCTGCAGGCGGCGGCAGTCCGTTCAACGGTCTCGAAGCGGCCGTAATTGGTGAGCACGGCGCCGTTTTGGCAGCGTCGGCAGAGAATGTTGTTGCGTGCGGCCTGTGGGCGTTCGTAGCCGGCCAGTCCGGCCGGCTGGGCATCCTGCGGGTTGAGTGCGTGCAGGGGGCAAGCCTGTACGCATTTGCCGCAGTCATTGCAGATATGGGGCTGGAAAGGCGGATCGGATTCCAGGCCAGCGTCGGTGAGCAGCATGGCGAAACGCTGGCGCGGCCCGAATTCAGGCGTCAGGAAGAGTCCGTTCAGGGCAGTTTCGCCCAGCCCGGCGGCCTGGGCCATAATGCGGTACTTGAGCATCACGTTGGGGGCTGGCTTGCCGGGTGCTACCGGCACGCCGACTTCCTGTCCGTCGCAGTCATAGGCGAAGAGGGGCACGGCTTCGTAGCCGCGTGCTTCAAACCAGATGGTCAGATCATAAGTAGTCTTGGCCAGCAGGTTGTCTTCCAGGGCATAGAATCCGAACTGGGGGAAAGAGTTGTCCATTTCCCGGCCCTGTTCTATGCCGCGGAGGCTGCCGCGGGGGATTTTGCGGCCAATGACGATCACGTTCGTGGCCTGGGGGAAGATGGAATACGGGTTTTCCCGGGCCGGGAGGTAGGCAAGCGTTTTCAAGTCGGCTATGCCGACCAGATCAGCGCCGAATTGGCGGGCGGCCAGTTTTACTTCCTGGGCGTTCATTTGACTTCTCCTTTCGCGTTGGCTGAAAGCACTGTGGGATGTCCCAGGAGGTCGCGCTGCCAGACCGCCCGTTTGCGGAATTTATGCAGGAAGCGTTCCTCAATTTTATCTTCCAGGGCCACCAGGCAGGCCCGTCCGCAGGAAGCTGCCAACCGGTCGAGGGGCTCGCAGCTGAGTTCGCCGCCGCTGGACGCACCGTTTTGGCATTGCTGACAGAGATTGCTGTTCAGGGTGATGGTTCCGTCCTGGCAGGAATATGCCTGCAGGGGGCAGGCTTCGATGCAGGCCTGACAGTCCTGGCAGAAGTTCAGCTCGCAGAGTTCATCACCCGGCAATTCCAAATCAGTGAGCAGCAGTGCCAGGCGCTGGCGGTGTCCGTACTGGGGAGTCAGAAAGAAACCGCCCTTGCCGATACTGCCCAGTCCTGCAGCCTGAGCCAGGGCTTTTACTTCCAGCTGGACATTTTGTTGGCCTTTGGGGGTGCCGCCGCTCATGGGCACGGCT
>JAAZIZ010000153.1 GCA_012800565.1 Lentisphaerota bacterium | reverse complement strand
TGATGAAAATGCTGATTCCGGAAGATAAAGTCCGCATCATGTATGAAGCCATCAAGGCTGTGAACTACATGCATAAGCGAAAATTTATCCATCTGGACATCAAACCGTCCAATTTTGTGCTCACTCACACCGGCCAGGTAAAGCTGATTGATTTCGGCATCTCAGTCCTGTGCGGATACAAGAGCCGCTCCATCACCGGTACGGCCGGCTATCTGTCACCCGAACAGATTGCTAAGGAGACTTTGGATGAAAAGACCGATATCTTTGCTCTGGGGATCACTTTCGCCATCCTGTTTGGAGGACGGCCGCTCCTGCAGACACACAATGAACTGCTGACCCGTTCGACCCGGCAGGATGCCAAATTCCATCTGGAAAACAGCCCTGTCAGCGCTGTCAGCGATACCCCTGAGCTGTTGAACATGCCTCTGATTGCGGAGATTATCCGCAACTGCTCGATTCTCAAGCGGAATGAGCGCATCTCTTCCTGCAATATCCTGCTTAATCAGCTGCAGAAAGCAGCTGAGAAATACGATATCAAGCTGAGTTAAGGCTTGGCTTGCAAACGACTGAGGTCAGGTCAGGCCGGGCGGATATTCCCGCGCCCGGATTTTCTTTTCACCATCAGGCAAAACCATGGCAATAAAAATCATTCCCTCAGGTTCCGTCAGCAGTCCGTCCGGTTTTCAGGCCTGCGGCGTGAAAGCCGGGCTGAAGCGCAGCGGAGAGCCCGATCTGGCTCTGCTGTACTGCGAAGTACCAGCCACCGCAGCGGCCGCTTTCACCAGCAATCTGTTCGCAGCCGCGCCAGTGCTCTGGGACCGCAAAATCATGTCTGCCGGCCGACCGGTCCGGGCAGTAGTGATCAACAGCGGGAATGCCAATGCCTGCACAGGTGCGGCCGGGCTGGCGGCAACCGAAGCGATGGCCACACAGGTCGCTACGGAACTGGGACTCCAGCCCCAGGAAGTGCTGGTCTCCTCCACCGGAAGAATCGGCGTACAGATGCCCATGGACGTCATCAGCGCGGGGATCAAGCTGGCCGTGCAGGCTTTATCACGAGATGGCGGG
Source organism: Lentisphaerota bacterium (assembly GCA_012800565.1). Classification (GTDB taxonomy): domain Bacteria; phylum Verrucomicrobiota; class Lentisphaeria; order Oligosphaerales; family Oligosphaeraceae; genus JAAZIZ01. The sequence goes on along the minus strand of JAAZIZ010000153.1, from coordinate 506 downwards.
ATTGCGGCTGCTGAAGCAATCATCACCACTGACACCCGGCCCAAATACCGGGCTTGTCAAATTGAGCTTGGCGGCAAAACAGTCACCTTGGGGGGCATGACCAAAGGCGCGGGGATGATCGCCCCGCAAATGCGCCTCTGTCCTCCGCAAGCCACTATGCTGGCCTATATCACCACCGATGCCTGCATAGAGCGGGAGGCGCTGGCCAGCTGCCTGGCTGCCTCGCTGGATAAATCCTTCAACCGGATCATTGTCGATGGTGACACCAGCACCAATGACACGGTGATTGCGCTGGCCAGCGGAATGGCCGGCAACCCCATTATCAAGTCCGGCAGCGCTGACTGGAAAAAATTCCAGGCTGCCTTTCAGGACCTCGTAGGCTACCTGGCCAAGGAGATGGTCCTGGATGGCGAGGGAGTCACTCATTTTGTGGAGCTGAACATCAGCGGCTGCCGCACTGACCAGGAAGCCCGCCGCATCGCGGAAGCAATTGCACGGTCGCCTCT
>JAAZIZ010000152.1 GCA_012800565.1 Lentisphaerota bacterium | reverse complement strand
GCTCTTTCATGTCTCCTGCATGCCCGGCACCGGTTTTGCCGATGCCCTGGCGGTGGCCAGCTTTGCCGAACGCCATCCCGAGGTGCAGGTGATCATGGCGCATATCGCAGGCATTTATCAGAATGCCAATTACCCGTACTTCCCGAATCTTGATAAACTCGAGGCAGTCGCGGCCCGCAAGCTGCCTAATGTCTTCATCGATACTGCGCATTTCCTGATGTACGTGTATCCCGGAGTGATGGAAAAAATGCTCGCTCTGGCTGGCCCGGAGCATATCGTCTTCGGTACGGATGTGCCATTGCAGGGGCCGATGCAGATGCGTTTCGCCTGGGAAATCATCCAGGCACTGCCGATACCTGCAGAGCATAAGGAGCAGATTCTCTGGAAAAATGCCGCCAGGTTGTTGCATCTCCCCTGAGCGCAGGAGACCGCGAAAGGGGAATGGAAAAGCAGCAGAAAAAAATCTTGGTGTTGGGGGCGGGTGCCAGTGGTTTGGCAGCCGCACGGCTGGCTTTGGCTCAAGGCGCCGCCTGCACCCTTTTGGACGAGAAGGATACTCCGCAGCTGCAGGATGTCCGCCGCACTTTGGGTGCCGAAGGCATTGATTGCCAGCTCGGCTGGACCGACGAGCGGCAGCCCCATGCCGCCGATTGCATCATCATCAGCCCGGGCATCAGAGCAAACAGCGTTTTGGGCCGTTTAGCCCAGCACAGCCACGTGCCAGTGTTCTCCGAACTGGCTTTCGCTGCTGCGCACTGTCCCTGGCCATTGCTGGCCATTACCGGCACCAATGGCAAGACTACCAGCGTCGAGCTGCTAACTCATTGCCTGCGGCTCAGCGGCCAGGCTGCCATCGCTGCCGGAAATATCGGGCTGCCGCTCTCGGAAGTAGTCCGGCAAGCGGGGAATTGGGATTTTGTGGTCCTTGAGGTGAGTTCTTTTCAATTGGAAGCCCCCGCTGGCTTGCGGCCGGCAGTGGCCGCAGTGCTGAATGTCAGTCCGGACCATTTAGACCGGCACGGCGATATGCAGACATATCTTGGCTTGAAGCTGCAGCTCCTGCGGCAGCTGCCCCCGGAAGGCTGGGCAGTGCTTAATGCCAAGCTGCTTGCCAGGCCGGAGGTAGCAGAAGCCGTCGGCGAGCGAAAATGCATCAGCTTCTCAACCCAGCCTGACCTGCAGGCTGATTTCGTTCTCCAGGATGCCGCACTCTGTCGTCGCCGGCAGGACAAGCTCGAAACACTGTTTGCAATCGAGGAGATGCAGCTCAAAGGCCGGCATAACTGCGAAAATGCACTGGCAGTGCTGGCAACGATGGCTGCTGCCGGACTCAACCCGCATGACGCCGCTGCAGGACTGCGCAGCTTCACCAGCGGCCGGAACCGCTTGGAGCTGGTCGGCACCTGGAACAATGTGACCTACATCAATGACTCCAAGGCTACCAACGTCGATGCCCTGTGTCAGGCTTTGGAGACTTGCGCCAGCCCGGGAAAACGCAGTATCATACTGCTGGCCGGAGGCATGGACAAGGGATGCTCTTTGCACGAAGCCCGTCCGGCCTTGGCAAAATATGCCAAGGCGGCTCTGCTTTTCGGGCAATGTCGTCAGCGCCTGGCCGAATCCTGGCAGGAGGCTGTGCCAGTGACGCTGTGTGAGGATTTGGAAACGGCTGTGGCCCGGGCAGATGAACTGGCCCAGGCGGACGATACAGTGCTCTTTGCACCGGGTTGTGCCAGTTTTGATATGTTTAGTGACTATGTCCAGCGTGGTCAAACTTTTATCAATATAGTCAACAGGAGACAACGGGAATGAAAAACAGTTTTAAGCTTCAAAACATCTGCGTGCTGACAGCTTTAGGCGTGCTGCTCCTCGCATTCAACGCTTGCAAAAGCAAGCCGCAGAATCTCAATGACGGGGTGCTGGGCAGCCGTAATATGCTGCCGTCGCCTTATGTCAAACCATTCGAACCAATCGCCGAACCACTGCCTCCGGCACCAGTTTTGGCCGAAGGAGCTGAGCCGCTGTCGGGCGGAGGGGCTTTCGTACCTTCAGATGCGCCTGCCTTTGTCCCTACCGGAGACAGCCCCGCGCCGGAACAGGCATTGGTTACTCCACCTTCTCCGCCTGAAGTCAAGCCGCCCAAGCCGCAGGTCAAAACTCCGGCCCCAGAGCCTGCCAAGTCCTTGCGGACGCATACTGTACGGAAGGGCGAGACCATGGGGTCCATCGCGGCCTGTGTGGGAGTGCGCTGGCAGGATATAGCGGCAGTCAACCCGGATGTCAATCCGAACCGCATGAAGATCGGCACCAAGCTGAATCTTCCCAGCACTGCCTCGGATGCGCCGATCGTGGTGCCGAAGCGCAAGCCTAAGGCCCAGGCCAGTACCTCGTCCAGCAGTTCTTCTGCCACCGCCGCCGGCAAAGGCAGCAGCACCCAGGCCCAGGCCATCCCTGCTGATGGCATCTACGTTGTGGCACCTAATGACAGCGTCTGGAAAATCGCCCGCCGTTTCAAAATCGCGGAGAAAGACATCCGGGCCTGGAACAATCTGAGCGGTGAGAATCCACCTCTGCAGGTCGGACAGAAATTGAAGTTGCGCGGCACTGCCACAGCTGACGGTGCCCCTGCCGCTCCGGCTACTCCAGCCACGGTTGAGGGTCCTGTTCCGCCTGCCGGCGCCCCTGACTTTGGGCCGCTTGAGGCAGTTAACAACCTTGATGCAGCTGCAGCTGGCGCCAATCAGCCGAACGTGGTTGGGACGGTTGTTGAGGAGACTGTCCCTGTGCAGGAAACTCTCATCACCCATACAGTGCAGGCTGGTGAGACCTTGGAGAGCATCGCTCTCTTCTATGAAATCACCACAGCAGACCTGCTGAAGGCAAATCCCACTGTCAAGACCAATGCTGACCTTACCGCCGGCATGATTTTGCGGGTGCAATACACTAAGAAATAAGCATCTTTACAGACTTAATCCGGGCCGGCCCTCGGCAGGCATTGCAGCCCTGCCGGTGCCGGCCAGAAATACTGTTCGCGTGCATAATCTTGACCTTAATGGTTTGACAATTCAGTCATATTGTATTATCTTTGACTTCGTCAAGCTATAGAACGCTATGCAATATAGGATGATATAACCGATGCTAACGATGCGGAAACATAATCTTTTTACCTTGATTGAGTTGCTGGTGGTTATTGCCATTATCGCGGTGCTGGCCTCCATGTTGCTGCCGGCTCTGTCCCAGGCCCGCAACAAGGCCCGCGAAGCAGGCTGCCGCAGCAACCTGAAACAGATCAATACCGCCGCTGTGATGTACGGTATGGACAGCGATGATTATCTGATTTACAGCTATGACGCAGGAAAATCAAATTATTCCGGATATTGCACTTTCCGTAACTGGGGGTGGCCGCAGCGAACCGCGCCGTATCTGGGATTCTATGCCACATCTTTCTGGACCATCCATTATCTGCCGTTGGCCGGCAAATCCGGTTACCCCGCCACCCATGCCTATAAATGCCCAGGCGCACCACCACTGGCACCTACTAATCCAAGCATCGCTTTTGGCGAAATCGGCTTCTCCATGCCGATTGCCGTCGCTTCTGCGGCGCCAGTGAGTTCAGTCATTCCGGAATTGCGCCATGCCCGGATCACCAACGTCAACGACCCTTCGCTCAGAGTCATGGTCCTCGACCGCCATAACCAGAATGTGCATTTCCTGAACCCCAATGCAAGCAATGGGCCCACCAGTCTGGCGGACCGGCACAAGGGCGGCAGCAATATGCTGATGTTCGACGGCAGTATTACCTGGAAAAGCAAAGCGGAGCTGTTGACGCTGGGATCGATTACCTACTATCGCGATCCCATTTATTGCTTTGCGCCTTATGCCAAAAATTATAAATAGCCTCGTCCATTTCAGGGGGCAGGGGACAGGGGCAGGGGACATATTGGACGTATAGGACTTATGGGACGTATGCTCTTCACTTAATGCACATTGCCAGCGGTCAGGCTAACCCAACTTCCCCAAAATCGGTTGATTTTTGAGCATTGGCTCTCCTTGAAATTGTAGCAACTAATATTTTCTTGTTTCGACTTGCATTCTGTGGAAACTGTGCTATTTTATGTAGCATTATGTTTGTG
>JAAZIZ010000151.1 GCA_012800565.1 Lentisphaerota bacterium | reverse complement strand
TCAGCATGTGGCGGGGGCGTTCGTGGCATCCAATTGGTGGGCTGATGCCTTCCAAAGCGCCTGCCGCCGGACTGGGCATACCGCTGAAATTCACCATCTCAACCTTGACCGTAAGCTGCGAAAACAGGAACTCGCTGCCATCTGCCGCACGAAACCACCCGCCATCTTTTCCAACGGATGGGAAACCATGCTCGCACTGCAGGAAATCCTCAATGCCGAATTTCCCGGATACCGTCCACGGCTGATCTGCCACGCAAACTGCCGCGCCCCTTTCTTCGGCGATAGCAGGATATCCGGAATCATCGCCTCCGCCACAACCCAATTGATTGAGAAAAGTTGCCGGATGCTGATCAAGCAGATTAATAATCCGGAACAAAAAAATATGCATGCAAAACTGCCAGCTCAATGGATTCCCGCAGCATCGCCCGAATATGCCGCATTCACTGTGCGACATTTTCAATTGACATGATTTTTTTTCTTACCCTGCTCTAACGTTATATCAGGCGACATGAAATTTTCGATTGGTTATCAGCATAACGAGCGTTTGAAGCGCCTGGTTCTCGAACATCGGGAGCAGGTTCGTGAGCTTTATTTTCCTTGGGGGACTTTTCCGACTGGGCGTGGTGAGGTACGCGATCGTGCTTCTCAGGAAGCGCTTGAGCATGATCTGGCGGAATATGCATCTGCTGGCATTGGTCTTGATCTTTTGCTGAACGGCAACTGCTTCGGGCGGCATGCACTTGCCCGCACTTTCTACCAGCGCATTGGCGACACTGTGGAACTGCTTTGCGAACGCTACGCGCTCCGTGCCGTCACCACGGCCTCCCCGAGTATCGCCCGATTTCTGCGCAGAAATTTTCCGGATTTGACCATCCGCGCCTCTGTCAATATGGAAATCGGCACTCCCGAAGGCGCCGACTACCTGCTGGAGTGGTTTGACAGTTTCTATATGAAACGGGAACTTAACTACGACTTTCCGGCACTTCGCGCCATGTACGATTTCTGCCGCCGCAACCGAAAGGAACTGCTGATTCTTGCCAACAGCGGCTGTCTCAATTACTGTTCCGCCCGCACATTTCACGACAACCTCGTCTCCCATCAGGAGGAAATCGCCGAAATGGACAATGCTTTTGTCTTTCACGGTATCTGCACCGAATATCTCTCCTGTGCCGCAAAGCGGGAGGATTTGCTGCGGTTAAGCAACTTCATTCGCCCCGAGGATGTACCGCTTTACGAGAACCTCTGCGACAGCATAAAACTTGCCACCCGCACAAATTTCAATCCGGCGGCAGTTGTTTCCGCCTATTTCAGCGGGCATTTTTCCGGCAATTTGCTTGAGCTCACGGAGCCTGCCCATTCCGAACTGTTTCATCCCGCCATTCTCGCCGGAGACCGGATGCCCGCCGACTACGGGAAACGCCGCCTCAATTGCGCCAAAGACTGCGCCCACTGCGGCTTCTGCCGGGAAGTCCAAAAAAATGCAACCGTCACACTTTCATAAATGAAGGAGAAAAATGCTGACTAGTGCAATGATCAAGGAGGCCGCGCTCAATGCCGGAGCCGACATGTGCGGCATCAGCAACATGGAGCGTTTCGCAGAGGCACCGCGTGAAATGAATCCCCGATACCTCTTTCCCGAGGCGAAATCGGTAATCGGCATGGTCTTCCGCATCCCCCGCGGCGTCCAGCGCGGCATTGAGGAAGGAACCCAGTTCTACCAGTATCCGTCAATGGCTTACGGCGGGATCAACGAGGTTTATGCGCCTGCCGTGCTGTATCAGGTCGGAAAAGTCATCGAAGACGCAGGCTATGAGGCAATGGTTTACCGCAATACCGGCGCTCGCGGGTGCGTTTCCGATATGGATGGTTCTCCCGGCAACACCCTGTCCCCAGAGGAACAGATCGAGGTGATGAATCAGGCGAAACGCAAGACAAATCACCATCGTTCAGTGCAATTTACGCGGGCGACGCGTCCGGGACAAGTCCCGCCGGACTTGCAGTTCCATTTCCGGCTTGTGGCAGTCGCTTGTGGTCTCGGAGAAATGGGATGGAGCAAAATGTTCCTGACCGCCCAATTCGGTCCGTTGCAACGTGTCGCTTTCATCTTCACCGATGCGGAACTGGAACCCGATCCGCTCTATTCCGGTCCGCCGCTCTGCCGCCGATGCATGGCGTGTGTGCGGGAATGTCCGGGCAAATGCCTGAGCGCGACCGAAAGCATCAAGGTCTCTATCGGCGGGAAAGTCTGCGAATGGGGTAAGCTTGATGAGTGGAAGTGCTATGCTTTCTACACCCACGGCGGGCGAAAGTTCAATCCGTTCGTACCCAAAGAAGTCTGGGACAAGAACGAGAACGGTGACCTCGACCTCCTCGAAGGCAAAGCCCCAGCCAACGAAAAGGAGATCATGAAAGTTTACCGGGCGCTGGAAAAATACTTCCCGACCTGGGTTGGATACAATATGGCGAAATGCGGCGGCTGCATCCGGGCCTGCGTAAGCATGTTGGAGAAAAAAGGCGGCTGCCTGGCCGGGCGCTTCAAAAAACCGCTCCGACAAGGAAAGCCCTGGGTCATGGACCGCTGACGGAAGGAAATACAAAATGCTGAATGCGGAAATCATCAAACAGAAAGCGCGCGAATTCGGCGCTGCCGCGGTGGGGATTGCGGACATCGCCTGCTTCGACGGCGTTGCTCCCCAACGCGATCCCAAAATGGTCCTGCCTAACGCCCGCTGTGTAATCGGCTGTGCGTTCCGGGTTCCCCGGGCGCTTTATCGGGCAATGGCGGAGAAACGGCAATTTTACCAGTATGCCCAGACCGGAGTCAAATACATCGATGAGGACTTGAGCGTGCTCTTTCTGCTCAAACTAGGAGCGATCATCGAAAACGCAGGTTACGATGCCTGCCTGCAACGCAATGTTTCCAACTTGAAAATCAAAGGAGACCATACCACCAATCCTGAGGTTTCGGATACCTATGAACTCGTCCATGCCGAAGCGGTCGCACCCGGTAAGCCGACTCCGGAAATCATTCTCGATTTCAACTTCGCCGCCCAGATGTGCGGCATCGGGGCAGTAGGACGCGCCGGACACCTTATTGCTCCCAAGCTCGGACCGTTTTTGCGGCTCGTCTTCATCATCACAGATGCCCCGTTGGAATGTGACCAGCCATTCGAGGGAACGCTCTGTGACAATTGCGGCGCATGTGCCGCAGCCTGCCCTGGAAATGCCATCGGCGAAAACGGCGTCGACAGTTGGCAGTGCGCGGCGTATTACCGTGGCGCCCATCGCTCCAACCCGTTTCTTGAGGAGGATTTTCTCAAAGACCATCCACGGCGGGAAGCGATTCTGAACGGCACGGAGAAATTCAATCGCGAATCCGCCCGTGCGCTCTATCCAGAGCTGGATTTCCTGCCGAGCCGCCCCACTGGCTACATTCCCTGCATCTGTGGCAAAGCCTGCGCTGTGGCCTGTTACCGTCATCTGAAAGAGAAAGGCCTGTTATGAACGGACTTAAAGAAAAACTGACTGCAGTTCTGAAAGCTGCCGGTGCCGATCTTGTCTGTTGCGGTCCAATCGAGCGGTTCCGCGACTCTGCGGTAAAAAAACTTTTTCCCGAGGTGAAAACCGTGATTGGGATCGCCTGCCGGATGCTGCGTGGTTCCCGCCGCGGCATCGAAGAAGGAACGACCTACTATCAATACACCACTTCCGTGGAAACTCTGGAAGAGGTCATTCTGCCAGGGGTACTATTGCGCGGCTGCACCGTATTGGAGGAAGCCGGCTTCGAAGCTCTGCCCCAGCGTCGCACCCCGCTCATCACAAGACATAAAGACGAAACAAATTTTGAAGTCGATTATGCGGAAGTCTATACCGGAGGAGAAGCGGAAACTCTGCTCGATTTCGAGCGCTGCGCCGTTGATGCCGGACTGGGCGAAATTGGTGACTCCGGCTCGCTGCTCACCGATGCATTCGGACCAAACCAGCGAATCGCATTCCTGCTCACCGATGCCTGTCTTCCCGCCGATCCGATACGTGAACCGCATCTCTGCGACCACTGCGGACTATGCCGCAAAGCATGCCCGGGACAAGCGCTCCGCGTTGACGGCAGCCGCGATCCGTGGCAGTGCGCAGCCTATTACAAAGGCGCAAACCGCAGCAAGAATCCCTTCATGCCTGAAAACGCCTTTGCTGATGAACCCGAACGTCTGAAAATAATCTCCGGAGAAGCGGAACTCTCACCGGAACAGGCGCGTCGAGTAATGGACCTGATCCGGTTCTATCCGCCGATCAAACATGCGATGACAGCAAGCATGTGCGGCAGAAACTGCGACACGGCCTGCTATGTCCACCTGGAAGAAAAAGGAGTGCTGACCAAAAAATTCCACACGCCTTTCCGCAAACGTCCGGAATGGACACTACCGATCAATAACTAGAGGGGGGCCAAAAGAGTGCAGGGAATAAAAGTGCAGATTTAAAGTGGCCCGCCCTGTCTGCCCCGTCCGACCCGTCCGACTTGTCCGACCCGTCCGACCCGTCCGACCCGTCCGAACTGCTTGCACAGCGCCTTGCCGACTTGGCAGCCGATGGAGGCTCATCGGTATCAGATGACAGGACAATTTCGTGGTTAAAAATAGGTTATGTGCGTGTCATGGCACGTCGCCCATGCAGGAGCCGAGGAGGCGTGCGGTCTTGATCCAGGGAT
>JAAZIZ010000150.1 GCA_012800565.1 Lentisphaerota bacterium | reverse complement strand
GGACGAGACTTTCCCGCGCGAGACTACACTGCAGAAGAAAATATTGGACTATCTGCAGCAGGGCAAGCGCTGGCGTTGCGGCGGGATGTTTATCCTGCTGGATGATATTGACCAGTTCGGCAAGCAAATATATCTGCGCTGACCTGACAGCAATATAATTTTTCAGGCGGTCTGCCACTGGCGGGCAAAACTGCGGGCTTTGGCGTCTGCCTGCAGGATATCTTCCAGGGTGTCGGCGCAACTGGCCGGAACCTGCTTCAAGGCTGCTGCGACCAGAAGGCTGATTGCATCAAACCGTAATGTCCCGGCCAGAAAACGCTCTACCGCCACTTCATTGGCGGCATTGAACACTGCGCCGGCGGCACCGCCTTGACGCAGCACCTGACGGGCCAGGTTCAGGGCCGGAAAACGCTCGTTGTCCGGCGGGCGGAATTCCAAGGTGACGAGCTTCGACCAGTCCATTTCCTGGCAGACACCAGGCAGCCGCTCAGGATAATTCAGGCAGAATTGGATGGGCAACGCCATGTCCGGCGGAGCCAGCTGGGCCAGGATGCTGTGGTCGGTGAACTCAACCAGAGAATGCACGATGGACTGCGGATGAATCAGTACCTGAATCTGCTCCGGGCGGACCTGGAACAGCCAGCCGGCCTCAATGATTTCCAGGCCCTTGTTCATCAGAGTCGCAGAATCCAGGGTGATCTTCTGCCCCATGCTCCAGGTCGGATGCCGCAAAGCCTGTTCCGGAGTGACCGTGGACAGGGGAATTTCGGGATGGTTGTGGAAAGGGCCGCCGCTGGCTGTGAGGATAATCCGCCGCAAGGATTCCCGCGGCTGATGCTCCAGGCATTGAAAAATCGCGCAATGCTCGCTGTCCACCGGCAGAATGCGGCTGCCGGAGCGGGCGGCTTCCTGCATGACCAGCGCACCGGCCATCACGAGAATCTCTTTTGAGGCCAGGGCGATAGTCTTTCCGGCCTTGATCGCAGCCAGAACCGGGCGCAGACCGGCAGTGCCCACGATGGCACACAAGACGATATCGACCTCAGGGGCTGCGACCGCGGCGCAGAGTTCTTCCTCGTTTGCCAACAACCGGGTTTTGTCGCCGCAGAGGCGGCGCAGCCCATCGTTGTCCTGGCATTGTCCCCAGGCTGCCGGGCAGCTCTGCAGCTGTTCAGCCAGCCGGGCAGTCTGCTGCCCGGCGCACAACCCGACTACCTGCAGACGTTCCGGAAAGCGCTCCACTACTTTCATGGCTTGCCGGCCGATTGAGCCGGTAGAGCCCAAGATTACCAGCCGGCGCCGTGGCTCAGAGGTTTTTTTCATGTTGTTGTTTGACGGCCCAGAAGAATATGCGATGGAGATGGTATCGCAGGGGTGATTATTCGCCGATGACGGTAAAAGTGCCGCTGCCTTTGCCGCTGAAAGTGACCTGGGTCGTGCTGATGTCCTGCCAGGACACCGCCAGCTCACCCTGGCAGATAACCAGCGGCCTGGTCTTGAAAGGACGGCTGAAGCTGACGGTCTCACCGGGGGACGCGAGACCGGAGTACTGCCGCTCAGTGCTGCGGTTGGGGCGAGTATCATAACTGTAGGCCCCCAGCAAAGCAACCGGGCCGTCCAGCGCTTCCACTTCAATCTGATGCAACCCATAGCCCAGATCGCGGATACCGCGACGGTTTTCCAGGAAAATCAGCTGCTGTCCGATGGTAAAGAAAGGCTGGTTGGTCAGCAGGCGCAGCTTTTCCTGTCCGTCGATGCGCACCAGCATTTCACCGCCATCCGTAGTATCCACGTAGGCCAGGGAGAAATCTGTCCCGACTGCCCATAGCGTGGCTTTTTCCCCGGGGGCCAGGAGCGCCTG
>JAAZIZ010000149.1 GCA_012800565.1 Lentisphaerota bacterium | reverse complement strand
CCAAGATAATTGCGCAGGTCTCCCAGCACACCATCAGGAGAAACAGCCAGACGGTCATAATAATTGAGCAGCTTTTCCATCACCGGAAACATGCGCCGTAAAAATGCTTCATCGCCGGTATATTGAACATGACGATGCAGCCAGACCACCCAGAGCAATGAAAAATCCGGCACCGCCTGGAACAAACCGGATGGACTCACGGAATTCAGCTCGCCGGTTTCCAGCTGCGTTCGTGCAAAGTCCTCCAGCGCAGTGGCTGAAAGCGCAAAGTCGCCGAACAGATGAAAGCCTGCCCACGCCTGAATCATCGCATCGCTGATGTATTGTGCCTGATCGCGGCAGGGAGCATCAATATAGCAGCCACGCACGGTGCTGTTCATGGTCAGCGAACCCGTATCCCAGATTTCATTGTAAGTTTTATCGGAACTGTTGAAACTGCCACGGTTGCTGATGTCCCGATTGGGTACTTTCGCCTGGATGGTGTCAACAATCACTTTCCCTTTCACGGAACTGCCAATCAGCATGATATAACGGAACCCCCGAGGAGTCGCGGACATCCAGAGGTCCCTGCCGCCGCTTAAGATCAAAGTGCTTGCATTACGTTTGCCATTGGCATAGGAAATCACCTCGCCATCCACACAATGTTCACCACATACAACCTCGATCATATCCCCCTCTGTACCCTGAGCGCTGATATGCGGATAACCATACAGCGTACGCCCAAAGTCAAAGACAACAAAGTATTTGTCCATCAAAATCTGCGTAGTATCGGTCACCGCTTCAGGCAGAATCCGCCTCGAGGCAAAATTATAGGCGGTCAGCGCCACACTCATATCCCATGCGGGATTCTCCTGCAACAGATAATCCTGCTTGCCAGTTCCATCGACAGTGATGATCGGATGGGTCAGAGACAAGGGCGTTTTCAACGGGCCGGTCTGCCGCCAGCCCTCCTTGGAATGCTCATCAGGATGCTGGCGAATCATAATCGAGCCGTTAGGCGCTTCCTGCCAAACCATCGTCATGCCGGCACCATGGCTGGCACAATCCTCAATCCACAGCAATCGATTCCACCCCTTGTTCAAGCTGATTTCAAGAAAAATAGGCGCATATTCATCGAGGGCAAGGCGACGCTCCCCGCGAGTTTTTGGCGCCGTATGCCCAGGGGTGGGCTCCACAGCCTGCTCAGAAACCAGCTCATCGTTGATATACATCCGGTAGGGCAGATCACAAAAACAATAGACACCCTGCCGGCAGTCCGCCTCCGAATGCAAAAAAGTCTCCGCCACATAGATACCAGCACCATACTGCCGGGTCAGTGAACGAAAGTTCACCCAGAGGGACTGCCGGATTTGCCGGCAGCCGCCGACAAAAGCGATCTTCTTCCAAGTGCAAGTCTCAACAATATCTTCTGCATTCGGAGCCGGTTCGAGCATGGCTTTGCTCTGTTCTGCGTTAGCAATAATCTGCGGGCGGTACCAGACCGCTTTGGGCGGTGCTTTTTCCGGGCGTTCACGGCCTCTGCTGAATTCGCCCCGGCTCGCCGCCGTAGTGTCCATACGCTGCCAGTCATGCGGGTAGGCACGGAAATCCATGATCTCGACACTGGGTGCTCCGACTCCCCGAATGATACCGGGCACCACATAACACTCCGGCACAAGGCACTTCCATTCAT
>JAAZIZ010000148.1 GCA_012800565.1 Lentisphaerota bacterium | reverse complement strand
GCGGCAGCGGCGTTTGCGGGCTCTCTGGGCGAGGCCGTGCCGGTGTTGCAGGGTTTCCTGGTCGAGTCCCAGCAGTGCAAAAGACTTCCTGGCCGTCAGTAATTCCTGCAGACAGGCCTGGCGGATGGTTCCGCCGACCTGCAGGATGGCGAGATCACAGCGTTGCAATTCTGCGCTGAAAGTGGCCGGATTGCCGGCCATCTGCAGTGCCGGGCAGCGGCTGTATGGCAGCAATGGCGCTTGGCTGACAGAATCGTAAAATAAAATGGGGGAAAACATCTTGAGTCTCAGAATTTGATGCGGTCCATATTCAGTCCTCTGGCCTTGCGGGCTGGTCCGAGCAGGCAGCAATTGCTTTGGGTGGAAAATTCCTGCCAGAACGATTCGACTGCTTCCCGGACGCTGCGGGCGTTCTGGGCCAGCAGTTTCTGATAGCAGTTCCGGTGCCAGTTTTCATCTATGGCATTGAGGCGTTGCAGAAGTGCTGTCTGGCACAGTTCCCGTGGCCGCCATGGGAGGAGGTATTTCTTGCTGCAGGCGATGATGCCGGCTCGGATATCGTCATCCTGCCAGTTTTTTTCCACTCCGGCCTGGGGCAGGGCGGCAAAGGTATTCATGGTTTGCCGGGGGCTGGGATCGTCGGAGCTGCGCAGGAGCAGGGTGGCGTTCTGGGGGAGGTACTGTGCCTGTACGCCGTAGGCACCTGCTTTCATGCGGATTTCATTCCAGAGGTATCCGCAACTGAGCAGGTGGGCATAGATAGTAAGTCCGGCCCGGCGTTGATCATCGGCACTGGGTGCGCGGAAAGCTTGCGCACAGTTGAACACATCACTGGACAGAGGAAGGAACTCACGCCGTCCCCATAAGGTTGGGAGGCTGTCCGGTTCGGGCTGGAATTCTCCGGTCGGGTGGCAGGTGCCGAACTGGTCCAGGAACATGGTGCTGCTGTTCCAGGCCCGGTCTCCCCCGCAAAAAGTGGCCAGTGAGGGTGACTGACGTCCGAGCCAGGTGGCGAGTTCTTCGAGCAATGGCAGTTGAACATTATTAAAGCGGCGGAAATTATTTTTGTGCTTCTGCCATTGGCAGGCAGCCTGCCAGCCATTCCATTGTTCGTCCAATGAGGTTTTCCAGGACAATCCGGCTGCGGCACGGATGCTGGCCAGATGCTGCCCGCCGTCCTGTAACTCGGCCAATATCCGGCTCCAGAACAGTTTCAGGAGTTCCTGCAGGCGTTTGCTTTCCTGGAAAGTTTTGCCTTTCAGCTGCTGTGACAGCAGGGCCAAAGTTTCGGAGAAATGTTCTTCCAGGCCATGGAGGAAGAAGTTCAAGGTGCAGGAATGTTTTTCGCCGCGGGGATTGCTGCTGGCCTGCAGTTCGAGAGTGAGCTCTGCGGCATTCTCGGCCATTTTTGCGCCGAGCAGATCATAAGTCAATCCCTGGCAGCCCAGGTGGGGAAACAGGGCAGTGAAGATGGGGAGGCAGGGTCGGAGATGCCCCGGCAGTTCCGACAAATCGAAAGCCAGAGCCAGATACGCCACGCCATTGCTGCAGACCTCGCCGCGCAGCAGCGGCAGGCCGTTGGGGCGGATGTGTTCCGACAGCGGCAGGCTGTGCGGCTCAGACGGCAGATCAGTAGTATTGAGTCGGGGCAGAGTTGCGATGGCCTTGGGAGAATCCGGCTGCTGCTGGTAGTGCGCCAGCCTTTTGTTTTCCCGTTTCAGTTCAGTCAGCTGCTGTGCGCTTAAGGAGTCTCGGTAGGCAGAGAGTTCTTCTTTCTTCTGCTGTTCCTGGCGAGTAAG
>JAAZIZ010000147.1 GCA_012800565.1 Lentisphaerota bacterium | reverse complement strand
GAGCCTGGTTCCAGAACAACCGCGGAGTGGAATTTCTGGTCAATCAAGTCGGACTATGCTTCGAGGATGCCTGGCGCTTATGCAGCACTACCCCGGCCCGAATCGCCAATATCGATCTGCCGGACCTTAGGGCCGGGAGTGAGGCGACATTCGTCCAGGCACGCTTCCAGGACGGAAAACTGACCATTGAAAAAACGCTCCTGCTGGGCAGCGAATACTGAACTTGCCCAGATAAGCATCCCAAGAGCCCGCCTATATCCGTCCGGCCAAATTACTGGCCTTGAATGCCTTGGAGCTGCTGTCCGGCGATGCCGCAGCCGCCCGGGCAGTATTGTCGGAGAAGCCTGAGCTCAGCCGGGAGGAATACCGGCGTCTGGCCTGGGAGAATAACCAGCGCCGGCAGTGGGATTACCGGCAGGATGAGCTGCAGCATCCAGGCGGTGGATAAACTGCCGGGCCGGCGCTGTTATCTTTCGCTCAGGAGATGAAATTAGTGACTGCCAGCGGTTCGGAGGGCGGTAGCGGCAGCCCGGCCTGAGCAATGCTTTTCAGCATATAAGCCATATTCTTGCCCAGTGTCCGCATGGTCTGCAGTCCTTCCAGGTCGCGGCTGACTTCGGCCGGGGTGCTTCCATGGGTGGAATTCCAGTACTGGCTGGCCACGACCGGCATTTGCAATATGGTAAAGTATTTGTTGAGCCGGTCGAAAGCCGCGCTGGCGCCGCCGCGCCGGCAGTTGACCACGCAGGCAGCGGGTTTGCGCAGCAGATGCTGCGCGGCAGAGAAAAAGAGCCGGTCCAGAATGGCGCAGAGGCTGCCGGGAGGGCCGGCATAATATACGGGTGCGCCGATGATGATGCCGTCAGCGGTCTTAAGCCTTTCGACCAGTTCGAGATACAGCCGGTCCCGGAAGAAGCAGCCGCCGCCACGGGTGTTCTTGCACCGGAAGCAACCGGTGCAGCCCTGCACCGGCTGGGTGCCAATCCAGAAAATCTCAGTTTCGATGCCGTTATCCTGCAAGGCTCCAGCGACCTCGCTCAGGGAAGTGAAAATGCAGCCATCCTTGTGAGGACTGCCATTGATCAAGAGTACTTTCATTATCGGTCTCCAGGTACGTTGGCGGTGGGTTAAGCTCTCAGATATGCGAGCAGGCATCTGCGGTGGTCAGAATATAAAATATACTTCAGGGAAAAATTTGCAAATTCCGGCTGGGGGAACGTCCGCGTTTCCGGCGGTTATTTCCACTTCATTGAACCGCCAAGACGCCAAGGGCGCCAAAGGGGCGTTTCAGCAGTTGTGGACGGAGCCGGCCATATAACAGCCCGGGCGTATGTCTTGCCCTGCTGGGGCTCGCGGATGTAATGGAATTCCGGTATGCGCCGCCCTGGGTCGTGCGCCGCCTTTCCCATTGTCCCATCCATACGTCCCATACGTCCCATACGTCCAATACAATCGTCCGCGCTCTGTCTTCATCCAGACCCGGCTTGACTTATCAATTTATTGTGATATACTAATATCTCAGTTTTTCCGGACACATTTTTCGCTGGGGGTCGTTTCAAGTCATATTGGAGTCAGGTTATGAAAGTGGTTATTATCGGCACTGTTGCTGCCGGTGCTGGTGCGGCTGTCTGGAGGCTGAAGCAGGAATAGGAGGGCTATATGCAACAGACAACAGGTTTGATGCGCATTGTGAGATTGTTTCTTTCCGGGCCCTTGTCCGTGATTGTGATTGTCGCCGGGATGGTGGCTGGTGTGATTGCGTTGCTGGCTACACCGCGTGAGGAAGACCCGCAGATCATCGTCCCTATGGCTGATGTTGAAGTGGCTTTCCCGGGGCATTCTCCTGTTGAAACAGAACAGCTTGTGACCAGGCCACTGGAACGGCTGCTTTGGCAACTGGATGGTGTGGAGCACGTTTATTCAGTCAGCCGGCGCGACGGGGCGCTGGTGACAGTGCGTTTCCATGTCGGTGAGGATCAGGTCCGGGCCATGGTACGCTTGCGGGACAAGATTGAAGAGAACCGCAATATAGTTCCGGACGGGGTGACCGGATGGCGGGTCATTCCGGTCAGCATCAATGATGTTCCGATTGTCACCCTGACCCTGTCAGGCGAAACATACGACTCCATTGAGTTGCGCCGGATAGCGGAGGAACTCGCGGCACGCCTTGACGCAACCCCGCATATCTCGCGTTCGGACATCATCGGCGGTTGCAAGCGTATCATCCGGGTGGAGCCGGTCATTGAGAATCTGCGGGCACAGCAGATCAGCCTGCCGGAGATCGCCCGGGCGATTCAGCGGGCCAATGTCACGGCCAGCATCGGCAGCAGCATTGTGGAGGGCAAGGAATTCCTGTTGCTGACTGCACCGGTGCCGGTCACGTCTGAGGAACTGGGGCAGGTAGTCATCAGCGCCCGGGAAGGACGGCATATCCGGGTTGCAGATGTGGCTGTGGTAACCGATGGTGCCGAGGTGCCATCGCATTACGTCCGCCATAACGGCGCACCGGCGGTCACGATCGCGTTCAGCAAGAAGGCGGGTGTGAATGCCGTGGCACTGTCCGGGAAAATTATCGCTGAGGCCCAGGCGGCGCTGGGTGATATCATTCCCCGGGATGTGACCCTTACGGTCAGCCGCAATCAGGGCGAATCGGCCAATACTCGGGTCAGCGGCCTGATTGAAGGGATGTTCTTTGCCATCGTGACTGTGATCCTGCTGCTTGCGCTCACTATGGGCTGGAGAGAGAGTTTGGTAGTCGGGGCATCGGTGCCGGTGAGCTTCGCCCTGGCTCTGATGACCAACTATATCTTCGGCTATACCTTGAACCGGGTCACGCTGTTTGCCTTGATCCTGAGCCTGGGTCTGGTGGTAGATGATCCGATTACCAATGTGGACAATATCCAGCGGCATCTCAGGATGGGCAGGAAGAAGCCGTTTGAGGCTATCCTGGATGCGGTGAGGGAGGTGCTGCCGCCGGTTATTTTGTCCACAGTCGCCATTATAATCTCCTTTACACCGATGTTTTTCATCACTGGGATGATGGGGCCATACATGGGGCCAATGGCCATCAATGTGCCCTTGGCGGTATCATTCTCCACTCTCTGCGCTTTGACTTTCGTGCCTTTCCTGGCCCTGAAGCTGTTGCAGAACAAGAACAGCAAATCGCCGACCGGAGAGGTGGTTGTGACCGCGCCGTGGATTAAAAAATTCTATGCTGCGCTGATTCGTCCTTTCCTGCGTCGTCGTAATGCCTGGCTGCTGATTCTGGCAGTTCTGCTGCTGATGGCCGGCTCGACGCTGTTGCTGCTGTTCAAGGTGCCGCTGAAAATGCTGCCTTTTGACAATCGCGATGAACTGCAGCTGCTGGTCAAGCTGCCGCCTGGTTCCACAGTGGAGAATACTGCGGAGTTGATTACTGAACTGGAGGAATATCTGGCCCGCCAGAACGAGGTGCTGCATTATCAGAGCTATATCGGCATCCCCAGCCCGATCGACTTCAATGGCTTGGTCAGGCACTACAATCTCCGGACGTCCTCCAATCATGGCGACATCCGCATCAATCTGGTTCCCAAGAGCCGGCGCGAGATTTCCTCGCATGACTTTGCGTTGCGCATTCGCACGGCAGTGACTGCGCTGGCCGAGCGCCATCAGGCGGTGCTGAATATCGTTGAGGTACCCCCGGGGCCGCCGGTACTGGCGACTGTGACCGCCGAGGTGTATGCTCAACCGGACCAGTCCCTGGCCGAATTGAGAGCCGGTGCAGCTGAACTGCAGCAGCGCATGCGGCAGACCGACCCAAAACATTTTGCTGAAATCGACTTTTTTAACGAGCAGTCTACTGCACGCTGGATATTTGTGATAGACCCTGACAAGGCCGCTGTAAGCGGTATCTCTGCGGCAGAAATTACCGGTTGTCTGGAGGCGGCGATTTCAGGATATCCGGTCGGGAATATGCGGGTGGCGGATGAACGCCATCCCTTGCAAATTGTGCTGCGCCTGCCGTTTGCAGACCGCAATGAACTCAATCGTCTGCAGGAGTTGACGGTCAAGGGTGCGGCCGGGGCAGTGCCGCTGGCGGAACTGGGCAAGTTTATCCCTGCTGAGGCGGAATTGCCGATTATGCACAAGAATCTGCGCCGGGTTGAATTCGTGACTGCCGAATGTGTCGGCCGGGCGCCCGGGGAAATTCTGCTGGAGACCCAATTCAAGACTCTGCAGGAGAATCCTTTGCCGGCCGGCATTGAGGTGGAATGGGCTGGTGAAGGCGAATGGGAGGTGACCCTGCGGGTGTTTCGCGATTTGGGAATCGCTTTCGGAGTGGCCCTGGGGGGGATATTCCTGCTGCTGATCGTACAGACCAACAGCGTCCGGCTCTCGCTGCTGCTGATGTGTGCCATCCCCCTGACTATTATCGGCATCGCACCGGGATTCTGGCTGCTGAATTTCTTTGGCGCGAAAACGGTGGGCGGATATGCCAGCCCGATCTTCTTCACTGCTACGGCTATGATCGGCATGATTGCCCTGGGCGGGATCGTGATCCGGAATTCCATCGTGTTGCTGGAGTTTATTCAGGAGAGCATGGCCGCCGGCGTGCCCCTGCGCCAAGCCATAACCGAGGCCGGGGCAGTGCGCTTCCGTCCCATCATGCTTACCGCAGTGACTACTCTGATGGGAGCCTGGCCGATCACCCTCGACCCGATATTCTCCGGGCTGGCCTGGGCGCTGATTTTCGGGCTGCTGGCCAGTACCCTGTTTACGATACTGGTGATTCCCGCAATCTATCTGCTGATTACGGAAAAAAATAATGAGGTGCAAGTATGAAAAAATTAGGCGCTGTGTTCTTTGCCGTGCTGGTGATTGCCTTTATCGTTTCTGCCATGCTGTACCAGACCGGAGTCCTTTTCGGGGGCAGCAAAGTCCCTTCGGGGGAAATACCGGATTCTGCAG
This sequence comes from Lentisphaerota bacterium, assembly GCA_012800565.1. Classification (GTDB taxonomy): domain Bacteria; phylum Verrucomicrobiota; class Lentisphaeria; order Oligosphaerales; family Oligosphaeraceae; genus JAAZIZ01. The sequence goes on along the minus strand of JAAZIZ010000147.1, from coordinate 10,825 downwards.
CTGAAATACCTGCCACTGCCTGGAAAACCCTGGAGCTGTCCACTGTACCGATCAATTATTCCGCGGTCGGTACCATACGCAGCCGAGAGGAGATCGAGATCATCTCGCGTCTGCCCTCGGCCAGAGTCATACAGGTTAATGTCAACAACGGAGATGCCTGCCAGGAGAACTCAGTGCTGATCAAGCTGGAAGAAAAAGACCTGCAGGCGGCATTGGGCGCGGCGGCCGCGAATCTGGCCGCAGCGGAGAGCCATCTGAAATTCGCCCAGGAAGAGTACGACCGCTATGCGCAGTTGGTGGAAAAGCAGGTAGTCGCCCGGCGGACCTTCGAGGAGTCAGTAAGTAATCTGAATACCGCCAAAGCACAGGTGGCTATGCTGAAACATACACTGGAGAATGCCAGAATCAATCTGGAGTATGCGAGCATCAGAGCACCTTTCGACGGGATTGTGGCCGAACGCTATTGCGATCCGGGAGACCTGGCTACCCCCCAGAACCCGCTGCTGAAAATTTTCAATCCAGCCAGGCTGCAGTTGCGCATTCCGATTCGGGAGAATCTTTTCCGGGACATAAAGATCGGTGCGCAGCTGCAGGTTCCGGTGGAGTCTACCGGGAAGTTATACCAGGCCCAAATCAAGGAGATCATCCCTGCAGTGGACCCCGGCAGCCGGACTTTTTTGATCAACGCCTGCCTGGAAGGTGATACCACCGGTTTAATGCCCGGGATGTTCGCTGCCTGTGTGATTCCTGTCGGGCAAAAAGAAGTCTTGGCCATTCCCGCTTCTGCCGTACTGAAAATCGGGCAGCTGGAGTATCTGCATATCCGCTCCGCTGCGGGCAAGGTAGCGAGGATAATGGTCAAGACTGTACCTCTGGCCGGGACTGCCGGCATGTTGGAAGTGGTTTCAGGAGCCAAACCGGGCATGCAGTTTCTGGAGGTGGCGCCATGAAGAGTAAATTGCTGCCGGAGGAGTATTTGTGCACGATGGCAGAGGCCATCAAGCTGCTCGGGCACCCGCAGCGGCTCAGGATTCTGGAGTATCTCGACCTGAACGGAGAAAGCACTGTCACTGCCATAGTCGAGAACCTCAAGGCGCCACAGGGCGCAATCTCGCAGCAGCTGAATCGTATGCGCCGGGCCGGACTGGTATCTGCACAGCGCCGGGGACGTCAGGTGCTGTATAAGATCAGCGCCATAAATCCGGTGACTATCTTGAATTGCCTGCGCCGCCAATACAATATTGACCAAGGAGAAGACAAATGAGCAAAGCTGATGAAGCCAGAGAATTGTTCGTCGAGGGGGCCAACTGTGCCCAGGCAGTGCTGTTGCCTTTCGCCCGCGAATGCGGACTGGACAACGAGACCGCGTTGCGCCTGGCCGCAGGCTTCGGCGGCGGGATGGGGCGTATGCGTGAAGTCTGCGGAGCCTTGACCGGGATTTTCATGGTCGCAGGCTTGCTCTACGGATGCAGCGATTTCACCGATAAGGACAGCAAGGACGCACAATATGCCCTGATCCAGGATTTGGCGCGGCAGTTCAAAGCCAGTACCGGTACCATAATCTGCCGGGATTTGCTGAATCTGCCCGAAACTCAGGTCGATACGCCTGTCTCCGAGGCCCGGACGGCAGAATATTACCGGAAGCGCCCCTGCGCCGATCTGGTTGCCTTAGGGGCCAGGATAATGGAGGAATATATCGCCAGCAGGCGTCCGGGCAGTGATACTGCCGGCGGTACGATGGGGTGATATTCCAGCGGCAGTCGCAGATAGCTGGTGCGCGAGCCTGGCGGTCGCGGCTGCCTAAAGTCGTTCCAGCCAGATATTCTCTGCCTCGGCCAGCGGAATGGTGTGGTTGCTTTCGCCGGCGCAGACAGTGAAGTACATCCCGTCCTGGGAGACATTCTGCAGGGTGAGATTGTCGCCCGGAGACAGAGGCAGCTTTTCCGGGGCACGGATATTTCGCCCCAGGCGGAGCACTACGGCTGATTCCCCCAGGGGCAGATCGCATAATACACAGCAGCGCCGGCTGTTGTCCAGGCAGAGGGGCGACAGCGCTTCCGTCAGATAAGTCTTCAAGGCTCTGGCATCAGAGCGTCTGGCAATGGCCTCCGAGAATATTACGAAGCGCTCAATGGTGTCTTCGTCAACAATATGCTCCAGCCGGCAGGCGGTCTCGGTCGCCTTGTCCAATGGCAGGCTGAGGACGCCCGAGAAGAACATCTGCAGGACTTCGTGGCGGCGCATGATTTTCTCAGCCACGGCTTTGCCTTTGGCAGTCAGCTGCACTGGATGATGAGCATTGTAAATGATCAAGTCCTGCTGCACCAGCTGACGCAGGGCACCGGTGACTGACGGCATGGTGACATTCAATTTTTCCGCCACTGCCTTGGAATGGGCATGGCCCTCGATGGCAATGAGTTCAGCAATGGCCTCCAGATAATCTTCCATACTCTCCGTCAGTTTGACAGTCATGGTAATTTCCTCCTGAGCTGCAAATGCTGTTGCTTATGAAGCACCGGGGCATAACTCTGCAGTAACGGGCGGGTCGGGCCCGCAACTATGGCCGGCACGAGGACTTCTGTTCTCCCCCGGGGAATGCGGGACGCATTCCGACGGAGGAGAGACAGCCGGCTCTCAGGCCTCAGGCCAGGGCCGCGATGATTGCGTCGGTGATGGCGATGGTTCCCAGGGGCTGGGTGTCATTGTCCAGGATGTCAACGGTGCGGCAGCCCCGCTGCAGGGTCTTATCAATGGCCTGTTCGATGCGGGCGGCTTCCGCTTCCATGGCGAAAGCATAGCGGAGCATCATAGCCACAGAGACGATGGTGGCGATGGGGTTGGCAATGCCTTTGCCGGCGATGTCGGGGGCCGAACCATGGATGGGCTCGTACATGCCGCAGCGCCCGCTGCTCAGCGAGGCGGAGGGGAGCAGGCCGATGGAACCGGTCAGCTGTGAAGCCTCATCGGAGAGGATGTCGCCGAACATATTGGCGGTGACTATCACATCAAACTGGGCCGGATTTTTTACCAGTTGCATGGCGGCGTTGTCCACCAGCATGTCACTGAGCTGGATATCGGGATAATCCTTGGCCACGGCGTGCACTCGTTCGCGCCAGAGCCGGGAGCTCTCCAGGACATTGGCCTTGTCAACGCTGCAGACTTTCTTGCGCCGCTTGCCGGCCAGTTCGAAAGCAACCTTGGCGATACGGTCAATCTCGGTCTGGTTGTAGGTCTCAGTGTCGAAAGCGATGGTGTTGCCCTCAGAGTCTTGCTTGCGGCCGCGTTCGCCGTAGTAGATGCCGCCGGTCAGTTCGCGCACAATCACCATGTCGAAGCCCTTTTCCGCCGTCTCCCGGCGCAACGGGCAGGCGTCTTTGAGCACCGGATAGAGCCGGGCCGGCCGGATGTTGGCGAACAGACCAAGTTCCTTGCGGATGCCCAGCAGGGCGCGTTCCGGACGCAGATGCCCGGGCAGGGTGTCCCATTTTGGGCCGCCTACAGCCCCAAGCAGTACGCTGTCGCTGTTCTTGCAGGTCGCGAGCGCCTCATCAGTCAGGGGGACGCCGTGCAGATCAATGGACCGTCCACCCGCGATAACTGGCTGGTAGTTGAATTTTCCCGGTGCGACCTGCTCCAGGACTCTGATCGCCGAGCGGACGATTTCCGGGCCGATGCCGTCACCTTCGATGACTGCCAGATTGTATTTCATGTGAGTGCCTCCATGGCCGGGAACAAGCCGCCTTTGCTGATGATTTTCTGCAGGAATTCAGGGAAGGGGGGAAATTCTCCCCGGGTGTTTTTGCTGAGATTGCGGATCACGCCGTTATCGAAGTCGATTTCCAGCTTGTCGCCTTCATCGATATCACCGCTGAATTCCACGATGGCCAATCCGATATTGATGGCATTGCGGTAGAAGATGCGGGCGAAGCTTTTGGCGACCACGCAGGCGATGCCGGATTCCTTGATGACGATGGGGGCGTGTTCCCGCGATGAGCCGCAGCCGAAGTTGTTTCCGCCGACCATAATGTCGCCCGCCTTGACCCGCTTGACGAAGGTCGGGTCGAGGTCCTCCATGCAGTGCGCGGCGAGTTCTTTGGGGTTGGAGGTGTTCAAATAGCGTGCGGGGATGATTACGTCGGTGTCGACGTTGTCGCCGTAGCGGATTACTGTGCCGGTTATTTTCATGGTTGGTGCCTCAAGTTTAGGTTACAAAGTTGCGGGGTCGGTGATTACGCCAGTAACTGCCGAAGCGGCTGCCACTTCCGGGCTGGACAGATAGACTTCGCTCTCAGGATGACCCATCCGGCCGACGAAATTCCGGTTGGTGGTAGCCACTGCCCGCTCGCCTTTGGCCAGGATGCCCATGTGCCCGCCCAGACAGGGCCCGCAGGTCGGCGTGGATACTGCCGCCCCGGCCTCAATGAAGATTTCCAGCAATCCCTGCCGGAGCGCTTCGAGGTAAATCTTCTGGGTGGCGGGGAAGATGATAGTCCGGACCCGCGGATTGACCTTGCGGCCTTTGAGAATTCGGGCTGCGGCCTGCATATCAGAGAGCCGGCCATTCGTGCAGGAGCCGATTACAACCTGGTCTATAGGCACCACCGGCATATCGGCAAAGGTGCGGGTGTTCGAGGGCAAATGCGGGAAAGCGACCGTGGACTGCAGGCTGCTCAGGTCGATGTCCATAACCTGGTCATATTCTGCTCCCGGGTCGGCCGAAAATTCCACCGGGGTCTTCTGGGAATGCTCGGACATGTACTTGCGGGTCTGCTCATCCACCGGAAAGATGCCGTTCTTGGCGCCGGCCTCAATGGCCATATTACAGATGCAGAGACGGTCATCCATGCTCAGGGAGGCTACCCCGGGCCCGCTGAATTCCATCGACTTATACAGTGCGCCATCGACCCCGATCTTGCCGATGATATGCAGAATCACATCTTTGCCGCTGACCCACTGGGGCAGAGAACCGCGCAAATTGAATTTCATCGCCCGCGGTACCTTGAACCAGGCTTTGCCATGGGCCATGCCGACCGCCATGTCGGTGGAACCGACGCCGGTCGAGAATGCTCCCAGTGCACCGTAGGTGCAGGTATGGCTGTCGGCACCGATTACCAAGTCTCCCGCAACTACCAGGCCGCGCTCCGGCAGAAGCGCGTGCTCAATGCCCATGCTGCCGACATCGAAGAAATTCTCAATCTTCTTTTCGGCTGCGAATTCACGCACCTTTTTAGTCTGTTCTGCGGCTTTGATATCCTTGTTGGGGGTGAAATGGTCCATCACCAGGGCGATTTTACGACAGTCGAACACGCAGGAGGCACCGGCTTTGCGGTATTCATTGATGGCTACCGGGGCGGTGATGTCATTGGCCAGCACCATATCCAGGTCAGCCATCACCAATTCGCCGGGACTGACAGATTCTTTGCCGGCGTGAGCGGCCAAAATCTTTTGACTCATCGTCATTTGCATTGTCTTGACTCCGTTGACAAGTATTTGTTTGGCAGTAAAATATCAGCTGTGGCCAGTCCTGGCCGAAGCGGACATTATTTGAGAATATACTCTATTGAATCCACCAGCGCAAGCCAGCTGGCCTGGATGATATCGGTGGATACCCCGACCGTAGTCCAGACTTCTTCGCCATTGGTGCTTTCCATCAGCACCCGCACCTTGGCTGCGGTGGCGGCCTGCTCGCCAGTTAGTACCCGGACTTTGTAGTCAATCAGTTGAACTTTGCTGACTTCAGGATAAAACACCGACAAGGCCTTGCGCAAAGCCAGGTCCAGTGCATTCACTGGACCGTTGCCCATGGACGCAGCCGTCTCAGTGGTGTCTCCGACCTGGATTTTCAGCATCGCGTAGGCGGTCATTTCGCCGTCGGGGCTGGGGTACTCTCCGCTGGTCTTGTACATCTGCAGCTTGAAATGAGGGCTGTAGCGTTTCAGGACATTGAGCACCATCAGTTCGAAGCTGGCATCGGCAGACTCGAATTGATAGCCTTCGTGTTCAAGCTCTTTCAAGCGCTGAACGATGGCTGCGGTCTCCGGCGAGTCCTTGGTCAGTTCCGGGGCAATCCGGCTCAATTTGGCCAGGACCGTGGTCCGGCCTGAGACCTCGCTCATCAGGAAGCGGCGTTTGTTGCCCACGGATTCCGGGACCACATGCTCGAACGAACGCGCACACTTGGCGACCCCGTCGATATGCATTCCTCCTTTGTGGGCGAAGGCGCTCAGGCCCACATAGGGTTTGTTAAAGGGCACCGTCATATTGCAGATTTCCGAGATGGCAAAGACGACCTCGGAGAGGTTCTCCAGGTTGCTGCTGATGCATTCGAATCCTTGCTTCAGCTGCAGGTTGGGGATGATCACACTGAGGTCCGCGTTGCCACAGCGCTCGCCGATGCCGATAAAAGTCCCCTGGACCTGAGTGGCGCCCATATCAACCGCCAGCATTGAATTGGCTACTGCACATCCCATGTCGTTATGACAATGGATGCCGATCTGATGACCGGGGAACAGGCTGATTATTTCCCGGGTGATGCTCTGGAGTTCACCTGGTGAGCAGCCGCCGTTGGTGTCGCAGAGGCAGAGCGAGTCCGCCCCGGCGGCAGCCGCGGCTTTCAGGACATTGATGGCGCAGTCGCGGTTGGCTTTGAAGCCATCGAAGAAATGCTCGGCATCGAAGATCAGTTCTTTGTCTTTCTTCTTGAAGAAATTCACCGTGTCGTAAACCAGGTCCAGATTGTTCTCCTCGCTGGTGCGCAGGATTTCCCGGATATGCAGGTCCCAGGACTTGCCGAAAATGACCACCACATCGGTGCGGGCTTTCAGCAAGGAGAGCACATTGTCGTCTTCTTCGACCTTGAGATTCTTGCGCCGGGTGCTGCCGAAGGCGCAGATTTTGGCATGGCGCAGTTTGATTTCAGCTGCCCGGTTGAAGAACTCGATGTCTTTCGGGTTGGAGCCTGGATTGCCTGCTTCGATGTAACTGACCCCGATATCATCCAGGGCCTGGATGATATGCAGTTTGTCAGAGACGGAAAAAGATATCCCTTCGCTCTGGGCCCCATCGCGCAGAGTGCTGTCCAGTATTTGTATTTTTTTCATAACGTCCTCACAGGAGACGATTCAAACCATTGATATATGCCATAATGCTGGCCTCGATGACGTCTGTCGACAGCCCGCGCCCGATGACATTCTTGTCCGCGCACTTGATTTTTACTACCACTTCGCCCAAGGCGTCATTTCCTTCCGTGACCGAGTTGATCGAGTAATCATCAAGTATGTGGGGCGGTGCCGGGATCATCTTATCAATAGCCTTGTAGGCGGCGTCCACAGGTCCGTCACCTAATGCTACCTCCTCGAGCAGTTGGTCATGATGCTGCAGACGTACCACCGCACTGGAGGTGACATAATTCCCGCAGTTGACCGTGAAGCGGTCGAGCTTGAAGAAGTCGGGCTCCTCCATAATCTTGCGCCCGGCCAGGGCTTCCAAATCCTGATCGGTGATCGCTTTTTTCTTGTCTGCCAGTTGTTTGAAGCGTTCGAACAGTTCATCGACTGCCTCTTTGCTCAGCTGGTAGCCGAGTTCGCCCAGGCGTTGCTCCACTGCATGCCGTCCGCTGTGCTTGCCGAAGACCATTGAATTGCTCAGCAGTCCTATGGACTGAGGGGTCATGATCTCGTAAGTCTCACGGTTGGCGAGCACACCGTGCTGGTGGATGCCGGCTTCGTGGGAGAATGCATTGGTGCCGACGATGGCCTTGTTGATCGGGGTGGGCAGTCCCAGCAGATTGTAAACCAGGCGGCTGGCAGGGTAAATCTGGGTGGTTTCGATATTTATGTCGCAGTCGTAGTAGTCGCGGCGGGTGCGGAGAGCCATCACCACTTCCTCCATCGCGGCATTGCCGGCCCGTTCTCCCAAACCATTGACGGTGCATTCGACTTGCCCGGCTCCGACCAGGACCGCAGCCAGTGAGTTCGCCACCGCCAGGCCCAAATCGTTGTGACAATGCACCGAGATGGTCACATTCTCAATGCCCCGGACATTGTTCTGCAGATACTTTATCATCTCCATCATCTCGGTCGGCGTGGTGTAACCGACCGTGTCGGGGACATTTACCACCGTGGCTCCGGCGGCAATCGCGGCCTCCAAAGCCCGGGCCAGGAATTCCTTTTCGCTGCGCATGGCATCTTCTGCCGAAAACTCCACCTCGGGCAGATAATTCCGGGCGTAGCGGACCATTTCAGAGATGGTGTTGAGCACCTTCTCCGGGGTCATCTTCAGCTTGTACTGCATGTGGATCGGGGAAGTGGCCAGAAAAGTATGGATGCGGGCATTCTTGGCCCCGCGCAAAGCCTCATAGGCTGCATCGATGTCCTTGGGCACCGCTCTGGCCAAACTGCAGACCGTGCTGTTCTTGACGACTTCACAAATCTTCTGGATGGATTCGAAGTCACCTTTGGAGGCGATGGCGAAGCCAGCCTCAATGACGTCAACCCGCAGCCGTTCCAGCGCCAAAGCAATCTCAATTTTTTCATTCAAATGCATACTGCAGCCGGGGGCCTGCTCGCCGTCCCGCAAGGTGGTGTCAAATATCTTAATGGTTCTCATACTGCCTGCTCCGAAGTGATTGATTCTGGTTATGGTGATTGGGGTCAGTCCTGGAAAGCTGCGCCGCGGTCGGCCGAGGTCACAGATTGCGCGTAGCGCTTCAGATATCCGCTCAGGCCCTGCTGCTGGCGTACAGTCATGCTTTGCCGGCGCCTGGACCATTCGTCTTCCGACAGCAGCGCATTGAGCGTGCCGTTGCTGATATCAATGGCGATGCGGTCGCCATCTTGAAGATAGGCGATGGGCCCGCCGGCTTGCGCTTCCGGTGAGATATGCCCGATGGCTGCTCCGCGGGTCGCGCCGGAGAAGCGTCCATCCGTAAGCAATGCCACTGCACTGTCCAGGCCCATCCCGGCGATAGCCGAGGTCGGACCCAGCATTTCACGCATTCCAGGGCCTCCTTGCGGTCCCTCATAGCGGATGACCACCACGTCGCCGGCCTTGATCTGCTGCTGGTAGATGGCTGAAATGGCCTCTTCTTCGCCGTCAAAGACGCGGGCAGTCCCTTCGTACTGCAGCATATTGGCGGCCACGGCACTCTTCTTGACGATAGCGCCATTGGGGGCCAGATTGCCGAACAGCACGGCCAGGCCTCCGGTGGCTGAGCAGGGCTGTTCCACGGCGGCGATCACCCCCCGCCCTTTGCGTCCGGCTCCGGCCAGATTCTCGCCTACAGTTTTGCCGGAGACGGTGATCAGAGAGGTATCCAGCAAACCGAGTTTAGTCAATTCCTTCATTACGCCGTAGACTCCGCCGTCGGCGTACAAATCCTGCATGTGGTGTTTTCCGGCCGGTGCCAGGCGGCAGAGGTTCGGCACTTTGGCGCTGACTTCATTTACCAGCTGCAGGGAAAATGGTATCTTCGCTTCGTTGGCGATGGCGGCCAGATGCAGCACGGTATTGGTGGAACAGCCCAGAGCCATATCCACCGCCAGAGCATTGCGGATTGCAGCCGGAGTCAGGATGTCCAGGACCTTCAGGTCACGCTGCACCAGCTCGATGATTTTTGTGCCTGCTTCTTTGGCCAGGCGGGTCCGGGCAGCATAGACTGCCGGGATAGAGCCGTTGCCATCAAGTCCCAGTCCTATGGCTTCGGTCAGGCAGTTCATCGAATTGGCGGTGAACATCCCGGAACAGGAGCCGCAGGTGGGACAGGCGCTTTCTTCCAGCTTCATAAGCTCGTCTTCGCTGAGCTTGCCGGCCTTGCAGGCGCCTACACCCTCAAATACGCTGTTCAAATCCAGATAACATCCGGCTTCTTCACCCTCAATGGATAGCATCGCACCACCGCTGACAAAAATGGCCGGCAGGTTGAGCCGTGCGGCGGCCATCATCATCCCGGGGACGATTTTGTCGCAGTTGGGGATGAAGACCAGGCCGTCAAAACGATGTGCGCGGACCATGCATTCCACGCTGTCGGCGATCAGTTCGCGGGTGCAGAGGGAGTACTTCATGCCGTTGTGGCCCATGGCAATGCCGTCGCAGACGCCGATGGTGTTAAACTCCATGGGCGTGCCGCCGGCACTGAGGACGCCGCTTTTGACCGCCTGGGCGATCACCTGCAGATGGGAGTGACCGGGGACGATTTCATTGAAGGAATTGACAATGCCAATCAAAGGCCGGTCAATTTCCTGCTGGGTCATGCCCATGGCTTTCATCAGGGAGCGGTGCGGCGCACGTTCGACGCCTTGCTTAACGTTATCTGAATTCATGACTTGTTCCTCAAAGGGGATTCTGCCTGCCCCGCCCGGATTTGTGTTCCGCAGGCGGGGCTGCAGAGTGGTTATTCCTTGTATTCCTTTTTCTTCCAGGACATCTTGGCGCGCAGTTCTTCGCCGGTCTTTTCGACCAGGTGTTCTTTTTCCATCCGCCGCATAGCGTTGAAATGCGGGCGGTTGGCCTGATTCTCAAGGACCCAGTTGCGGGCGAAAGTGCCGTCTTGAATCTCACTGAGGACTTTGCGCATTTCAGCCCTGACCGAGTCGTTGATGATGCGCTTGCCAACCGAGTAATCGCCATATTCGGCGGTATCGCTGACCGAATAGCGCATGAAAGAGATGCCGCCCTGCACCACCAGGTCGATGATCAGCTTCATCTCATGCAGGCATTCGAAATAAGCGCTTTCGGGCTGGTAACCGGCTTCCACCAGGGTGTCGAAGCCGGCTTTCATCAGTGCCGTCACGCCGCCGCAGAGCACTGCCTGCTCGCCGAAGAGGTC
>JAAZIZ010000146.1 GCA_012800565.1 Lentisphaerota bacterium | reverse complement strand
GTCGGACGGGTCGGACAAGTCGGACGGGTCGGTTAATCGTCCAGCGGGTGTTTCTGCAGGAATTTCCAGGCGGTCTGGAAGCCCGGCCCGCCCTGCAGGTTGCTGCCGTCAGTAAACACCGCCGTCATATTTTTGAAGAGGGCTTCCGGGGCGGCGGTGCGTACTGTTGCCTTGTCCAAGTCGGTGGTGACGCTCCAGAAGGTGTAATCATTGTTTTCCATATCGTGCACCTGGGTGCAGTTCACCGCTTCCCCGCCATTGACACTGACTTCAATCAAGTCCGGACCGCCTTTCCAGATGCGGGCGAAGAATTCATATACTCCGGCTTCCGGCACCGTGACTTTCAGCTGCATCGGCACCGTGGCACCGGCTTTGCGCACCGCCCGCTGCTGACTGGCATATAAATCGGGGAAAGCCAGATACCCTGCCGGAAGAATACCGCTCTCGGCCTCAATGATTTGATAATCAGCGGGATTCCGGCCGGCGGCCTCGAATGGATTGAAAGTATTGGGCTTCGCTATACAGACGGCATCGATCAGCATCCGGTCATAGCGCGGCTGCAGTGAAATGATATTCTCGCCCTGCTTGAGGTCGAAGCGTATTTCCTGAATGGTCCAGCGCCAGTAATCCTGCAGAGCGATAAAAACCGAATAGACGCCCGTCTGGCCATCACGGGGAACCGTAATACTGGCATTGCGGAATCCGTCAGTGCGAATCGGGCAATGCCCGACCAGCGTCCCATCCGGCGCCGTGACCATGGCCCGGCCGCGATACTTGCCGCTGTATTTCCGGTACGGGCGGTTGTACATCCGGACGGTAAAATCACGGTCCGCCTCTTCGGTGAACTGGAATGCCAGCACCGGGCAGGCAAAGACTGCGAGGGGTGAATCGGGCACACTTACGGGCGTAAAAGCGACATCCTGACTGGTACTGGTGCGGTTGGAGAAGCTCATGCCGCTGTCACGCATACCGCGCAACAAGTCCGCACTGCCCCACAGAAAAGTCGGGTCATTGATGCCGTATTCAAGCTGCAGGGTCATGTCCGGGCCGAGCAAACGTGCATAACGCTGCTGCCCGGACAGCCGGTCGGCCTGTGAGGCTTCATCATAGAAGCAGCAACTGCGGTCGTTGGGATAATTTCCCAGGACCATCTGCTCTTCTTTAGGATGCTCACCGAAAGAGGTATCATGCGGGCGCTGACGCATCCGGATATAGCCGTCGAAAAGCTGCAGATACAGTTCCCGCGCCTCGGGATCGCCGGTGGTCTCATAATATTCCCGCAGGGCCCGGATGCCCACAGCAAACATATAGGGCCAAAGCGAGACGATATGGTCACGCTGGACGCGGGTGACTTCGGCAATGGCTTGGGCACCGCGCACATAGTCCCAGTTGCCGGTGGCGTCCCAGCCCTGCAGGCAGCACATCATCTGCCAGGCCGGCTGGCGCCAGTAATGAATCAGCGTCTGCGGCGGCCAGGCAGGCAGGACCTGGCTATGGTAACGCCCGACTTGGTCCGCGATCTCCAGGATGCGTCTGGAAGCGGTAAAGAAACCGTAAATCAGCGTGCCATTGAACCAGGAATGGCCATTGGCACGATGTGGGGTCGCGGTCCGCGCAAATTTTCCATGCACGTAGATATGTCCTGCCGCTTTGCTGTCGGAGTGGTTGATATCCACATCGGCGTAATGCCCGATACAGGCTTCGGCAAATGTGAACCAGTCCCGGCGTCCGCTGCGCAGGAACTGCAGAATCAGGCCTTCGTCAAGCGCGGTTTCCAGGTTATTGGTGCTGTCAGTCGAATATACGGTCTCGCCATAGAACAGCAGGTTTTTATGGAACTGCGGGTCCCGCAGGCTGCGCTCCATTGTCCGTTTCTGCCAGACCGCAATAGTCCGTTCCACACTTTGCTCATACAACGGCCAGGCGGCCTCCTGCACTGACAATGGCTGGCTGTGCAGGGCTCCGGAGGCGCAGGTCCACTCCGCCGGTGGCAACAGCAACGGGCGGGCCAGGAAAGCCTCAGCGGCGGCAGTTCCGCCGCCCAGTCCCAGCAGCAGGTTATGAGTACGCGCCATGCCGGTATAGAAATCCACCGCCTCGCTGATCAGCGCGATGCGCAATTCAGTGCCGTCGGCCTGCAAGGATTTGGGAGCATTCTGCCAGAAATCCCGGACAGCCACAACCAGCCCGGAGGGCTCAGCAAGCGTCACTGCGCCCAAGCTCTCGCAGCCACTGGCAAGCAACGCGCCGCTGCTGTTGCGCAGGACAAAGGGGAAATCATTCTGCTTCGACTCGTTCGACTTGACTGCAGTATCCAGCTGCCAGTTGCCGTCTAGCAATACCAGCTTGACTAAGGCATCCAGCCGCCAGCCGCCGGCGGGCAGTGCCTGCCAAGGCTCCGTGCTGCGATGCAGAATTTTTCCGCCCAGCTGGGCAACGCCTGACAACACCAGGCTGAAATCATTGACCTTGCCAGTGGTTCCGTCAGCCAGACGCAGCACCGGTTCGAGTTCAAGGTAGTCACAGCCGGCATAGACGACTACCCGGAGAGTATAGGCAAAACCTTCCACCCCGGCAAAGGTGCCGCTGAGCCTTACTTCGGCCCGCACCGGACCATTGTCCTCAATGCGCAACTCCTGCGCCCCTTGCGGGGACGCGCCGTTAAGCTGCAGCTGTACTCCGGCGAGACTGCGCCCGGCCACGCTGATGCTTTGCAGCAGCACGGGGCCGGCAGCCGGAATCACAGCCTGCAAAGCACCGGTGTCGATGCGGATGCCCTCGGCGGTGCGGCTAAGCAGCGGCGGGCCGGCAGCCGGGCGCTTCCCGGCCGGACTCTGCGGGCCATAGTGCAACTCAAGCTTCTCGCCCGCAGCGGCTACGGTTGAGACTTGCAGCCATTTCACCGAACCATCGGCCCAGGCAGCCAGACGCGCAGTCTGGCTGGGACGGCCGGAGACTGCGGCCAGCTGTGGGTCACGCAGTACCCCTTTGGGGAAAGGTACACCCTGAGTGATGCCGCGCCGGATGGCCGGAGCACCCTCCGCAGCATCGACCGTCAGGGGCAATACACCGTTCGGCCTTTCCAGCCCGGGTTCGACCTTGGTCGAAGGCAATTCCGGCCCCGGCTCCAGCCAGGCCGGTACGCCCTCGGGGACGAAATACGGGTCCATGGTCAGCAGCAATTCTTGCGCGGCTATGTCTTCGGGGATGGTCAGAATAAGTTCCTGTTCTCCAGCCGGGAGCAGGAATTCCGGCAGTATCGGCCGGACCCAGCGTCCGCTCCCCGGGGTATAGCCTTGGAAAGTCCATTCGCCGGTGGGGGTCTTGATAGTGAATTTATCATCCGACTTGACTTCGGTCCGCAGCCAGAGATAATATTCGCCTGGCGACTTGACCTCGGCCCGGAGACGGTTCTGTCCGGGGCGCAGATTACGGAACTGCAGATCATCTGCCGGGTTGATCTCGGTCAGTGAAGCGGAAGCGATCTGCAGGCGGCGTCCGCGGGTAATGCGCCAGGTGCCGGTATTGGGATTCGCAATGCAGACTTCCGCTTCATCAGCCTCTTCATTGAAGAACACCAGAGTCAAGGGTTCCCAGCTTGAGGAGCGGAAAGTTTTGTTCTGACTGTTGCTCAACGCCTTGCCCTGGCGATAAAAGTTCACCAGTATATTAGTGCCATAGACGAATGAATCGCGGCGGAGCAGCAAAGTCAGCGAGTAGCTCTTGCCGGGAGTTATCGGCACCCGCTGGGACAACCGCCCCGCTTTCTCTGTCGCCGACATAGTCAGTATTTCCAGGCAGGCCCGCCCATCGACCACAGTCCGGCTCAGAGTCTGCGCCCGCATTTGCGCATTCTGCTGCCAGCCTGGAACCGTGCCGTCAGCAGACAGGCTGAAATCGCTGTTGTGGAGCAGATTTTTGCCGCAGACGGCAGTACTGAACAAGCCCCAAACGACCACAAAACTCAGGGTGAAGACTCGGCCCATCATATACCTTCGGGTTGGATAAACGATTTCTGCTCAGCGGCCACTGAAGAAGACCAGATTTTGCGATGGGCCGGTGGGGATGGCATTGCGATTACGCGATTCAGTATGACCGTCAAAGAAAGCTATATTGCATAGTCCGCCATGATCGAAGCCCATAGTGCTGGCGGTCTGCAAATGGTGGGCGCCACCAATAGCGTCAGCGGTCATCACACATTGAGCCGGATATTTGAGGACGGGAATAAAGAGCGGGCCGAAATAATTGCTCGGATCATGGTGCGCATACTGGGTGTTGGTGCTGTAGGTGCCATAAAACTGAGTCGCATTGACGGCATTAGTATGGGTGTAGTTCAGTTTTTGTATGTAATAATTTGGTCACGTCCTGAAGTTGGGACCTAGGGAAGAAGCTTGTCTTTCCACTAGGCTTTGACTTGTAAATCTTACAAATCGTTTATGGTGGCAAATGGTGTTGGTTTTGGCTCCGAGGGCTTTGCCCGCGCCGCCTGGAGTTCTCCAAGGCATCGGCCTTCCTGGGCATGAAGCTTGGGGAAAGCCGCAAACATCGTGAATATCGGTGATTGCTCACTGGTCCTAGGCTAAACGCCCGGTAAAGGCGCCTGACTATTCTTTGGCAAGGTGCGCTCTCGCAGAGCCAGTCTCCACTTCATCAGACAACACTACATTAAGCTTCATTGTTTCTTTTGCAAATCGCAAGGCTCTATTTTTGGCTCTTTGGAAATTTTTGTGAGTAAAAATTCATGACTTGTCGGTCGTACGCCCGACAAGTATGGACAAATCATTGATTGCTTTTCCGATTAATGGTTAAGTGTAAAAACCATTTCTCCTTGGTAATCAATGATAGATCAGTGATGGAATCAAAAAGTTACACACAGTCGGCGTCCCGGCTCCGACGAGAATGTGTCCCATTCTCGCCGGGCCGCCGCCTATGCATAACTTCTTTTCCTGCAAAAACATACATTGCTTTTGCATAGCATTAGTCACTATTAGTGAGTGACTCACTAAATTTTCAGAAGAGCCAAAAAACAAAAATGTAAAATTAAGATTCAAAGGTAGGCACAACAGAATCACTTTGGTTTTGGTTCATTCCGACTTGGATCATACCCATTATAATAGAAAGCCAGCCGTATTTTCATTGCGTTAAGAGCTCCAGTTATTGACCATTTGCCATAATTGATCCGCAAATTTACTGTGCGCATTACCCTTTCAACCTGACTGGTTGCCTTGCCATGCATGCGGTTCTTTAATGCCGTAAACATATCCGGACTAGCGTTTTCCAAATAGGTCGCCGACTTCTGGCAACCTCGCTCCCGGCAATAATCCAACAGTTTGTTCAAATCTTTTTTCTTCAACTTGATCAAGGGTTCTATTTCATCCTCTTCCAGATATGAGCGAAAAGCAACGAGTTGATATACGTTTCCCATAATTGTCTTCCAGAGTCCACTTGTTCTGGAAATCCCATCCTCCCAAAGACAGTGTTTCAACTGGTGCGGAATATGCCACAGGCAGCGT
>JAAZIZ010000145.1 GCA_012800565.1 Lentisphaerota bacterium | reverse complement strand
TGGGTATCCTCTTCTTTGAAGAAGAAGTAGCCGTAGCCGGCGACGACATGGGTACGCAGATCGATGCCGCTGAATTCATCCTTTTCCATTTCTGCCCGGACGAACCAGGAATTCAGGGTGTTGGCAATGCTGTGCTCATAATCTGCCCCAGCGATGTATTCTTTTTCGTTGGTGACGCTGTTCTCCCGGGCGTAAGCGCCTTTAATGTACATCAGCAGCCGATCGTCCGGACCGGTCATAACCGCCTTGGCACCGGCACCGCCATAGAATTTCTCGGTATTGCCGGTTTTGCCGGACATATCCAGGTATGCCTCACCGGACCATTCGCGGCCTGGAGGAGGTGGCGGGATGGTAGGATCGGTGACGCCTTCAGCCCACAACGCCTTCACGCTGTCCAGGGCGATAGGCGCACTGGAACCGGCGACCTGCAGCTGCCCAGAAGCAGCCCCCGGCTGCAGATTGCCCTGGAAACGCTGCTCATTGGTCAGCACACCAGTCAGGGGAGCAGTGGTTTCGATTTGCGTGATCTTAGCCTGGTCAATCACCAGTTCCCCCGCAAAAGAAGTCTGGATGGAGGCTTTGCCGGCCGCGATTTTTTGCAGCTGTCCCACGATCACAGTTCCGTCCGTGAGGTAGATTTTATCGGCCAGGAGAGTGATAGAAAGCAGCATTGCGCAGAGGATGCTGAGGCGTTTCATGTTTTTTCCTTGTGTTTTGGTTGTCTTATTTATTGATTAGCAAAAGCATATATTGTTCTGAAAGTAAAGCAGATCACAATTTCGCACAGATATCCTGGACCAGTGCCTCAAGTTTCTGTCCATACTGGACATAATTATCGAAGCGGGCCTTAGGGTCGGCTTTGACGCTGCTGTCATGGAAGATAACCTGCATGTGCGGTTCGATGGAGATGCCGCCCTGATAGCCGCGGCTGAGCAGGTCGTGCAGGATTTTCCGCACGTCACCGTCGCCCTCCCCCGGCCAGGTGCAGACCAGGGAATCTTTTTCCGGGATATAATGGCCGTCCTTGATATGGATATAGGCGATATGCTCGCGGACTTTCTGATAGAATTCCCAGCTGGACTGGCGCGGATATGGCTTGTTCTTGGAATAATCGGCGCTGCCGATCGGATTGCCGGTATCGAAGACGAGTTTCAGGCCGGGGACATTTTCCAGCATTTTCAAGGTAAAGGGCCAGCCCATGCCGCCGTAGTTCATGCAGTTTTCGTGCAGGGGCTGGATACCGCTGTCCAGGAACATTGCAGTAATTTCGCGCAGGCGGCGGAAGCGTTCTTCTGCCATCTGATCGGCGGGCTCGCGCTCATCCAGGCGGGCGTAGCTCATAATGCGGATCTGTTTGCTGCCCAGGCGTTGCATCCTGGGGATAGTGCGACGAATCCCAGCCAAGGTGTCTTCGAAAGGATCGGTGATTTTTTTGGACCAGTTGGCGATGGTTGAGCCGAAGCAGTTTACTGCGATACCGGCGTCTTCGAGCTGGGCCACGGCGCGGTCGAAGTCCGGTTCGGGCAGATCATGGATATTGACCCCATCGATGGCCCGTGATTCGATATTTTTCCAGCCCAAGGTTTTGGTGGCACGGATTTGTCCGGCCAAGTCACTGGCGGCCTCATCAGCGAAGCCGGTAAAATAACCGCGAAATGGTTTTGCCATAATTAGGAACTCCAAGGTTTGATTTGCAGTTGGTCAAAGTATTGGCGTACTGGTTTTGGCAGGGTCAACCGGCAGCGACTCTTAATCCAGCAGCAGCTTCAGGGCCGAAATACCGGCCAGCAGCAGCACCCATTTTTCAAAGCTCCGGTTGCTCATCCTGGCGCTGATGAAAATTCCGAGCAGAGACCCCAGAAGCACGACTGGAATCAGCTTGGCGTTGAAGAGCAGCGATTCTTTGGTAATGGTGCCCAATCCGATCATGAACGGCACTTTGCACCAGTTCAGGATGCAGAAGTACCAGGCACTGGTGCCGATGAACGAGTCTTTGGGCAGGCGCATGGCGAGCAGGTACACGACCATGATCGATCCGGCGGCGTTGGCGATTTGGGTAGTCACTCCGGCCAAAACCCCGAAAGTGATGGCGAGGCAAAGACTCCATTTTGGCGGGAGGGTGCTGATTTCCGCCAGATGCAGCCGGTCTTTGAGCCAACTCAGCACAACCAGCAGCAATACCAGGCCGCCGATGCTAAGGCGGATCACAGTATTGCCGCCATCTTCACTGCCCATCAGATGCCTGACGATGAAGAATCCAATGACGATGCCAGCCAGTGCTGCCGGCATCAGCCGGAACAGCAGAGGCCAGTTCGCATGCCGGTGGAAGTAGAGGACGCCGAAAGCATCCCCGGCGATCAGAATAGGCAACAGAATACCGGTGGATTGCGAAGGGGGAAAAACCATTGCCATCAATGGCACCGCAACCGTGCCCAGTCCCGGCAGGCCAGCTTTGGACATCCCTACGCAGATAGCGCAGACACAAGCCAAGGCCCAGCCTTGCGGGGTCAAGGCAAATATATCGGTTTCCATTTACAGGCGCTGGCTCAGGACATTTTTTTCTTCAGAGTCTCGGCCTGCTGCACACCGATCAGGGTTTCCTTCAAGACGCCATCTTGATAGAGCATCAGTGTCGGGATGGTGCTGACGCCGAATTTGGCGGCCAGGTCAGTCTCGACATCAATGTTGACTTTGCCGACTTTGATGCCCAGAGCGGCGAAATCCTTGCTGGCATTATCCAGGATTTGTCCTTGCATCCGGCAGGGGCCGCACCAGGAGGCCCAGAAATCGACAATTACTTTGCCACTTTTGATAAAATCATCGAATTGTTTGCTGTTTAATTCCACTACAAGATCAGACATAGTACTCTCCTGTGTTATGCTGAGGTTAATCGTTGCAATCAGCCCAGTTCACCCAAATAGCGTTCGGCATCGATAGCCGCCAGGCAACCCATGCCGGCAGCTGTGATGGCCTGCCGGTATTGTGCATCGGCGCAGTCTCCTGCGGCGAAGACACCGGGGACGCTGGTCAGCGAACGTCCGCTGTCCACCAGGTTGATGTAGCCGTTGGTCATTTCAAGCTGCTGCTCGAAGATCGCCGTATTCGGAATATGCCCGACGGCGATAAAGACGCCGCTGCAGGGCAATTCCTGTTCGGCATTGGTTTTGACATTGCGCAGACTCAGGCTGCTGACTTTTGTTTGCCGGCTGCCGTTGATGGCAGTGGCGACCGAATCCCAGTGGACTTGAATCTTGGGATTGTCCAGGGCGCGCTGGGCCATAATCTTGCTGGCCCGGAAGCTGTCCCGACGATGTATGACGTGCACTTCGGAGGCGAAGTGGCACAGGAACAGCGCTTCTTCGAGAGCCGAATCACCGCCGCCGATCACTGCAACGGCTTTACCGCGATAAAACGGTCCGTCGCAGGTGGCGCAGTAGGAGACGCCATGCGCCTGCAGTTCATCTTCACCGGGAAGCCCCAGGTTGCGGGGCTTGGCACCGACCGCGATCACCACTGCCTTGGCAGTAAGGGTTTCGCCATTGTCCAAGGTCAGTCGGTGTGCACCGGGGCGGGAAAAATCTACCGCCTCGACCAGATTGAAAAGGAATCGGGTGGAGAATTTCTCGGCCTGAAGGCGCATCTTTTCCATCAGGTCGTAGCCCTGGATTCCATCTGGAAAAGCGGGAAAATTTTCCACCTCGGTGGTCTGAGTCAGCAGCCCGCCCGGCAATGCTCCCATGACCATCACTGGATTCAAGTTGGCCCGACTGAGGTAAATCGCAGCCGTATAGCCGGCTGGGCCGGAGCCGATGATGATGACATTTTCCATGTTTTTTACTTTTGTTGTTAAGTTTAACCGCTTAGGCAATAATATATACGCTGCAAGCGAAAAATAAATACCAGAACTGTTTTTTCCGGATAATCTTACGACGGATACCGCCCCGGCACCAAGGTAAGCAGAGTGACACCATCTGGGCTGACGCTGGATTCCTTAGCCTTTTCCAGGAAAGAGCAGGAATGAGCAGGAAAGTTTAGGCAAAGTCATTTTTTGGGGTTGTTGGAATCACAAAATCGAACTACATTTCCGGCAGCCCATTTCAGCCGGTTTAACCATCCAACCATGTAGGGCCATCTATCTGACCCTGGCCGTGCCCAACGGTTCCATCAGTGCTGGCTTAGTGTGCAGCATGGACAGCCCAGGGCATTGCCACGCAGGCTGACGTTTTCCGGGCTGAAACGGTGTTTTGGCAATTGTACAGTACTGGCCTTGAAAAAAGTCTGCCACAGGTTAGATTTTCTGGTATCCTTGCTGCCGTTCTGTCCGGGGCAGAAATTTTGTTTTCGGCTGGGCCGGAACTGACGGGCAAT
>JAAZIZ010000144.1 GCA_012800565.1 Lentisphaerota bacterium | reverse complement strand
TTTTCACAAGAGCTTGCTCCTTCTTTTATCGAGTTTTGGTTTAACTAATAAAAGACAAGCTCTTGTGTTTTTTTCAAGTCATTGAAGACTTTTTATGCTCAGGTCCCAACTTTGAGACGCCAGCAAGTGTTTGCCATTCATCTTGCGGAGCATTTTTTTTACTATGCGCGAAATATTTCATCTTGATTTCCTGTGCGCTGGTGTTTAAACTCGCGGTGGGTTAGAAAGATGGCCTGCGAGTATATTTAACTTTATTGCTCAAGAGCTGGCTTTCATTGTAAGCCGCACAAGATAGTTTGTACATCACACTTTTCCCATAACGTGACGGATAATTTTGGTTTTGCCAGGTTCCGTGAAAAAAACAGTGGCATTTCAGGCAAATACTCAGCGTTTTCCCATTCAGCTTCATGGTTGGCAATTCATGAATTTTCGTTAAGGTGCAAGAAAATGGTAATGGAAAGTAACAAAATGCATCTGCATCCATATTTTGAAAAAGTGGCCAACTTCAACAGCAAGGAAATTCAGATGTGAGGAAAAGCTAATATGGATTTGGTGTTTTACAACTCGGAGGATTATTTTTCTTTCGGCGGGCTGGTAATGAAAGTTGTCGAGGCGGTGAAAACGTCCGCAAACACCCGGTAAAATATAATCTCTTATCCCGGATTTCACTTTGCAACGGAACTTGTTACGTATTTTTTTCTTCGACTTTTTATGTTATGATGTTTATTCACTTAGCAGGTGAAAATGTATAGTTTTTTATATAAAAACACGATACACTTACATCCTCTAAACGGCATAAAAAAAGGCCTGCGATTTTCATTACAGGCCTTTTTATGCAACTGGTACCCGGAACGGGATTCGAACCCGTACGACCTTACGGTCAAAAGATTTTAAGTCTTTAGTGTCTGCCATTCCACCACCCGGGCGGTGATGTGTATTAATTTAGCCCTGTGGTCGAGAAAAACAACTTCTGGGGAATTTTTTGCCGGCGATTGCGCCATTCGCAAGGTTCGCCGGCAGCATAGAAGTTGCATTAACGCGAGTGCAGATACTGTTGCCTGGATGCTACAGTTCCTGCACCTGGCCAGTGCGCCGTGATTGTTCGGCAGCAAAAACCATCAGATGGCTCTCTAAGGTTTCATCAATGCCGGACAGGATCGGGGTTCTGTCGCCAGTAGCCACAGCAGTCAGGAAGGCATCCATAATGCCACCGTCACCGCCGCCATGTCCGCTGAGAATACCGCCGTCATTGCAGATATCGGTATCAATAGTTTTGGTTTCCCCGGTCAGGAAATCAGTCACGATGATCTGCTTGCTGTCTGCCCGCAGTGAGCCGCGAGTTCCAAAGATGCGCGTCTGCCTACCGCCCTCATTGCAAAATGCGGTCATGGTCATAGCGGCGGTTGATCCGTCAACGAACTCCATATTGACCACCTGCTGATCAACCACATCGTTGTCGCATTTATAGACACAGCGGCCATAAGGTCCTTCACGCAAAGCTTTCTTGACTGTCTCAGCAGTCGGGTTCGGGGTCAAGACATCAACCGGCCAGTAGGCAGCGCCCTTGTCGATGCGGTCCCGGAGGTAAATTTTGATAGCCGAATACGGGCACTGTTTTTCGATTTCGGCGGGGCAGTCGAGGCAGCGGTCGGCGGCACCGGCGGGCTGGCATTCGGGGCGGAAATGATGCAGTGAACCGAAGGACTGGACCTTCCGGCAGGGCTTGTCCATGACGTAGCGCAGCCAGTCCACATCGTGGCAGCATTTGGCCAGGAGCATAAATGAGGAAAGTTTTTCGTTGCGCCAGTTACCGCGCACGAAAGAATGCGCCTGGTGCCAATGTCCGACCGGCTCCAGGTGCTGGATGGAGACGATGTCTCCGATGCTACCGGACTGCAGGATTTGCTTGAGCCTGCGGGTAAAAACGGTATAGCGCAGAACGTGACAGACGGCAAAGATCGAGCCTGCGGCTTTTACTTCGGTAACGATGCGCTGGCAGGCTTCTGCGGTAGGCGCCATGGGCTTTTCCAGCAGGATATGATAGCCGAGACGGGCGCAGGCGATAGCTGGCTCTTCGTGCATATCATCCTGCATGCAAATCAGTACTGCATCAGCGAAACGCGGACGGGCAACGACTTCAGTCCAGCATTTGAAGCGCCGGTCGGCGGGGAGGTTATGTGCATCACCGACGCGGTTGCGGTAGAAATCCCTCGGTTCAGCGACAGCCACCACTTCGGCCCTGTCCGGGAAGCGGGCGATAAAATCGGCATAACCGGTGCCCCGGCTGCCTGCACCAAGGACGATTACTCTGGGTTTGTCTGACATGATTCTGCTCCTTTATGGGTTAATGTTGCCAAGAAATTTGGCGGCAAATGCGGATGGTGCGACAGGGCCGGGAAAAGATACCCATCCCCGGCCGCGTCACTGTGCGGTTGCGGATGCAGCCGCATAAATTTTCTGCAAAGCCTCGGCTTGCCGGGACACGGTCCAAGATTGTTTTTCCGGACTGCCAATCTGGCAGGAGGCAAGAAACCGCGGCAGGGTCTGAGCGAGCGAGGCGCTGTCTCCTGCGGCAAAAGTATGGCAACGGGGGGCCTGCAGATTAGCCTCCAGATCGCTGACCAGCAGCGGCAGTCCTGCAGCCAGACATTCCAGCAATGCATAAGACAGTCCTTCGTAACGAGATGGCAGCACTGCGGCATCGAAAGCCAGCAACAGCCGGCGCAAATCGGGCAGATAGTCCATAAAGCGCACCTGCTCGGCAACGCCGCAGGCTTTGGCCATCCGTTTCCAGGCTGTCGCTTGTGGTCCCTGGCCGCAGAAACAGAACAAGGTTTGGGGATTGGGCAACCTGGTCTGGCCCAAGGCAGCCAGCAGGATATCGCCGCCCTTTTGCCAGGCCAGTCGTCCCGGTATCAGTACCGCCTGAGTCTGGGGGGCCAGTCCGAGGCGGGCCCGGGCCTGCTCCCGGGGGAGCAAATCCGCGGCGAAGTCCTCCGGGAGGGCATTGGGGATCAGGTGCAGCTTTTCCTCTGGCAGCTGCAGCGCCCTGGCCTCCCGGCATTCATCCGGCCCGACCAGGACATAAGCATGGGTTCTTGCAGCCAGGCGCGTTTCCAGCTTAGGCAGGATTGACCGCCGCAACCAGGATTGCCCTGACAGGATGCCGAAGGCGTGGGGTGAGTAAATGAGCTGTAGTTCATCCGGCCAGCGGATGCTTCGCCCGAGCAGCCCGGCCCAGCCGGCATGCAGATGCAGACAGCGCGGCTGCAAGGTTGCAACAATTTTCTGCAAACGGCAGCGCAGCAGCCACAGCATTCCCGGCCAGATTGCCGTCGGCAGAGCCTGGAACTGCATAAAAGCGGGTCCAGGCGCCCAAGTCGCGACTTCTGCCGCGAAATTTTGTTCTGCCCGGGCGGAGAAAGCCCAGAGTCCATTCCTGACTCCCCGGCGCTGCAATTCCGGGATGATAAGCTGCAGGTGCCGGCGCACGCCGCCACCGCAGGCTTCTGTGACATGCAGGACATCCAACCCGGATGTTATGGGCGTTGGCATAACGGCTCCAGGTTATTATTCCTGCAGCACCAGTTTGATGCGGCCGAAAATTTTGACGACTTTGCGTTTTCCCTGGTAGATATTGCGGCCATAGGTTTCCGGCATAGTCAAGCTGATCCAGAAAGTACCGATTGCGGTCAGGAAGAGCAGTCCGAACAAAGTCAGATAGGCGGACTGGGGATAAATGATTGCGCCATCGGCGGCGGTAGTAGCATGGTTACGAAAAAGGTCCAGCACGAAACCGGACAGATTGGCAAAGATTGCCACCATGACATAGGCGGCAAAATTCAGTATCCCCACGGCAACGCCGGTGGCATCAGGCGGATTGATTTCCCGCGCCAACGCGTTAGTAACCGGGCTGAAGCCGGAAGTTATGCACAGCAACAGGAAAGCGACGACAAACCACGCGCCTTTCTGGTTAGAGGGGCCAGGACTCAGCAGCAGCAGCAACAGCAACGCCAGTGCCAGCAGCGGGAAGAAATTAAGCGCCCGGTAATACGGGCGGCGCAGGTTGCCGGTATAGGTGCAGAGCAGCCCGGTAGCCTGGTTCAGGATGGCAGAGATGACTACCATCAGACTGCAGGTCAAAGCTGCGACTCCTGCACTAAGACCGGCGACATCCTCAAGGAACTTCTTTCCGAGCACGGTCAGTACGGCATAATATATGCCGAAATTGGCGGCGAATGCAAACACATGCCGCAAATTATTTATGTTCCTGAAGCCGGTCAGATAAGGTTTCCAACTAAGCCGGCCTTTTTGAATCTGCGGATGCCGGGTAAAGCGCCAGCAGGCCATCATGGCCAGCTGAATCAGAATGCCGGCGATGGCAATCGTCATCAGGCAGGCCCGCCAGCCGATCAGAGCGGTAAGTTTTACTAGCGGCACGGTCCCGACCACGCCGCCGGAGTAGCCCAGGAAGATGACCAAGCCGGTAACTGCGGCGAAATTCCGGGAAAAGAGCCGATCGGTTTCTTTAACCATGCATAAGTAGGCCGTCCCGCAGCCCAAGCCCACCAACATCCGGCTGAAGAGCAGCATCGGCACCGACTGGGCCAGTGGGAACAACAGTGCGCCCAGGCTCAAAGCTGAGCTGCCGGCAATCAGCACCCTCATGCCGCCGTATTTATCGACCAGCAGGCCGACCAGCAGCTGGGTGGCAGCATAGATATACATAAAAACCGAGCCTAAATTAGCCACGGCTGAGGCTGACATACCGAAGTCGCGTTGCAGCTCATTGAATATCTGCCCCGGCACAGCGACCCGCTGAATATTAACCAGGAAATAGATGCCAATACCCAGTGCGAACAGCACCACTGCCATGCGCCGTTCCAGCCGCCGCATCGGCTCTTCCTGGACCGGCTTCGGGATGTGGCAGGCGATATTGTCCTGTGGCAATGAAATATATCGTCGCTTAATCCGCCAGTTTTTCATGCATAAAAAAGCCAGCCCCGCGGGGCTGGCCTAAAGCTGTGCGAGGATTAATTTTCGTCCGCGGAGCAGATGATAATTTTACCTTCAGCTACTTCCAGCAGTGCTATATCAAGATTGGAGCGTTCATCTTCAGGCGTGGTCGGTACCAGACGCTTGCTGCCGTTGGCCAACTGCCTGGCACGCTTGGCAACGCCATTGATGAACAGGCGCACATCTTTGACCTTTTTTCGGGCCCGATTCAGATATTCTTCATTCATGTCAGCCTCTCCGATTGCAAAAGAATATAAATACGGTTTGTTACTATAATGCTGATCAACTGAAAAACAAATCATCCGGATAAAAAAGGGCGCTGACGCTGAAGCGGACCGGCAATAGTAATAGGTCACTTTTCTGTAGCGCTCTCTGTTTTCCATACAGAAGATTCATTACGACCGCTGGCCGGTGATGCGCCAGGCGGTCCGGGACAAAACAGCTCAAAATAATTCCAGAACTGTTGCCTTAATTTTTGCCCGGCTCTTAACTTTGCAGTTTTTTGGCAATTGGCAACTTAAAAAGTAAAAGCACATTTGTCAGATTAAATGCACTTTCCCCAGGAGCGTTTAATCTGACAGTGTGCATTTAATTTG
>JAAZIZ010000009.1 GCA_012800565.1 Lentisphaerota bacterium | reverse complement strand
GCCGCCGCGTTTCACAAATTGCCGCAGAGCGGCGCTTTCCTGGTCTGAGAGCGAGAGCGTTGCGGGGAGAATCACGACCTTGTAGTTTGCCGGTACGCCGTTTTGGGCCAGGTCGTTGTAGGCCAGGAAGCGGAATGGTATCTTGAGGTCGCTGAGCAATGCGTTCCAGCTGTTCTGGGTCTGCTGCCATTCGTTGCTGCCGATGGTTCCAACTGCGGCAAAGAACGATGCATGCGAGTATAGTACTGCGACTTCGGGCGATTCCTTGGCCGAGAGCACCAGCTTGCCGGCACCGCGCTTGATTTCTTTCAAGGTCTCGGAGTAGACGCGCAGGCTTTCGCTCGGGGTCAGGTCACCCAGCATGGCACTGCCATGCCAGTTGGGAATCAGCCCGGCGCCCCGGAACAGGTTGTCCCAGAGGGTAGTGTGGTTGTACTGCTCATAGCGGATATGCGCGGGGGTGTAGCCGCCGCTCCACTGACCGCCCTTGAATCCAGGCGGTGAGAAGCTGTGTACCAGAGTGCGCTGGATGCCGCTGTAGTAGGCCAGGAATTCGAAATGCGGCATCATCTGCACCCAGTCATAGCCGTAACCGGGGTTCTGGGTGCCGGAGAGGCCGGCCTTGGTACCTGGGGCGGCTTCTTTGAGGGCGTTGATCACGCTGCCGCACCATTTATGAGCGAAGGTCCGGGACATGAACATCTTATGGTCCAGCCAGCGTCCCATGCGGTTTTGGTCGGGCAGTTCTTTGAACTGCACCGGTGTTACGGCCTCCCAGTCCGGGAACTGACAACCCCACTCCTGGTTGAGCGCTTGCAGCGAGGGGTAGGCCCCCTGCAGATGCTCACGGAAGGCTTTGAGACAATGCGGTGAATAGCAGACGGATTGTCCCAAGCCGGCTTCGTCCTGCAGGAAATGATGCTTGACATCATAGTAGCGATAATTCTGCTCCTGGGCGGTCTGGAGAATTATTTCCTTGGCGGTTCGCTGCAGTTCCGGGTCGGAGAAGCAAGGTTTCCGGATTGGGTCGGTGACCGGGTCGCCTTCGTAGTCTACCTCTGCGCGGCCGAAGACTTTGCCGCTACCGATCGGTCCTGGTGCCAGATCGAGATTACGCAGATTGCGGAAGAGTCCCGACTGGACATTTTTCTGGCGGTAGCCACTGGAGATCATATCGAAGCCGAGGTCGCGCAGAATTTCGTTCATCTGCGGTCGTCCAATCCACATATATCCATGGACATCAGTGATATCCAAAGCCGGTCCGGGCAGTGAAATTTCCTCCCAGCGTCGGGCCAGCAGGCGGCCGTCTTTTTTCAGGTGCAATGCGATTCGGCACAAGGTGGTGTATGGTCCGGGCAGGCTGACAGAGAACTCATTGACTGCGGCTGCGTTTCTGCTTTCGCGGGCAGTCTCGCGGAAATCCGTATCTTCGAAGATGCATTCCAGCGTGCATCCTTCTGGCGGCGGGGTGATTTTGACTGTGAAATTGATTGGTTTGCCGCGTTCGAAGATGCGCTCCGGAGCCGCGAATTCGGCGGCCTCAATTTGGTACGCGCCGGTGGTATCAAAACGGAACGCGCCTGCATCCAGGATTTTTTGCTCCGGATTGAGCAGCTGATAGTGCAGGATATGGGTTCCGGCGGGCAATGGCGGCAGGTCAATGTTCAGGGTATTGTTGCCGGTCGCAAGCTGGCAGGCTTGGCGGCTGACGCCGTCCTGCTCGCGATGCATCCCCCGGAAGTCGAGAACCAGGGTGGCGCTGGCAGCGGTCGCAGCCTGGACTTGCAGTTGCAGCTGCTCTCCCGCGAGACTGATGCTGCTGACGCTGGCATCCGGAGTGATATTGGCCAGGGCGCGCAAGGTGCGGCAGATGGCCAGATGAGTGTATTCCCAGAAGGGGAAATCGCGCCCGTAGTAGGGGAAGCAGGTCTGGCGGTTCATTTCCTCCGGCACTGACGGGTTGTTGCGGTTGGAATTCTGGTTCAGGATGGCGCAGCGGGCATTGCCGCGCTGGCGGAATTCCAGGAAGCCCGCCAGAGCCCGCTTGGAAACCTTGGACAATTCGGGTACGGCCAGTATTTCGGGCGGCAGCGGGACAGGTGCTCCTGCCAGTGCTTCGGGAACACCGATGCAATCCAGGAACAGGAAAGCGGCACCGGCATCCTGCAGACCCTGCAGGATATTCACAAATTCCGGCTGTACCTGGTTGCTGAAATTGAGCCCCTGGACCAGAACCAGCTTAGGAGTCTCGCTGAGTTGGCGCAGGCGCTCCAGGACGTACTCTTCCAGTACCGGCGCCATGTTCGAACCGTTGACCCCGAAAATGCCGGTGCTGTTGATGCTCTCGATTTTGCGCAGCAGCGGGATGAATTTATAGGTCAGGTCCATGCGCTGGCTGAGTTCAACGATGGTGCGGCGGGTGGTGTCTTCGGGTGAACCGTTGATGGCGCTGAGATACAGCAGTTCAGGCAAGGCATCAGCTGCAGGCGTAAACCATTTCTCGTGGGCGGTGACGGTCTGGTGCGAAATCGTCTCCAGCAGTTCCAGGGGTTTGTAGAAGCCCAGCAGCAATTGTCGGCGAAGGGATTCCAGCCGGGATACTGGCTGGGTAGAGATTTCTTCGGGTATGATTGACACATTATCCACCAGCATGGTCTGCCCGGGGCGGTAGGTGCGGAAATAAAGGCTGGCACTGACGGCGTTGTCGGGGGGCATGAAAGTCGTGCTGATTTCGCTCCAGCGGTAGCTTTCCCGGGTGGTTTTCAGGCGGATGCTGTGGTCCCGGAGCGGTTGTCCCTGGGCATCTTGGAAAGAGATTGAGACATTGGTCCATTCATGCAGCGGATTATCGACCTGGACCCAGGCGCTGGCAGTGTAGCTGCGCCCGGGCTCAGGGATGAATTCGCAATCGAAAATGGAGCGTGAATTCTGGTTGCTCATTTCAATGCGCAGGCAGCGTGAGTTGTCACGGCCGCCGTCGGCCTCCCAGAAGAATCCCGGGTTCTTTTGGGCGTAAACCTGCTGCCGGAAAAAACCGTCCGGGAAATTCGCGTTCTGTGCCGGCAGTTCGAAGTCGCCATTATAGAGCAGATTCGGACCGGCTGCGAATTGTGCCGGATCATAGGTGACCGGGCATTTTTCGCCCAGACTGATGCGGAAAGTGAAATCCAGACAAGCCAGGACCCGGTTGCGCCGACGGGTGTCCAGGGCGTATCCATCCTGCAGTTTGGAGTAGTACACCCCTTCGGGATTAAAGCCGGGAACCTTGACCAGTACCTGCACTTCGCCGTTATCAAGTTTGCGGGCGGAGAAAGGCACCAGGCGGTCCGGCATAGGGTATCCGTTGGCGGTTTCACGCACACAGATCAATTCGGGGTCGGTGCCGGCCGGGAAGCGCACCGAGCGGATAGAGGGATGGCATTGGCGTTTAACGCTGACATCGACAAAACTGGCGGACCCGCCTTCCGAGGTGTATTTGGCCAGCACGCTTTTGCCCTCAGGCAGGTTGCCGCTGTGGATTAGCGGGTAAAGCGCCTGTTTGCCGACTTGGTCGTGGACTTGCAGTTCCGGTCGGGAGGCATTGCTGAGCAGGGCGTTGATATCGTCAGTGAACTGCATTTCGACCGTGTAGCTGCTACTGTCGCCGGGAGCGAGCTGCATTTCGCGCATGAACCACTCCTGGGTGAATGTATCTTTACCGAACCACTGGTAGAAAGCGGAGAGTTTTTGCGGGGGGAGAGTGATCAGAGCGCCCTTGCCGTCTTTGCCGGCGAAAGCCATCCAGGAGAAAGCTGGATTCAGTCCCCATTCGTTGCGGGTGGCGGTGCCGGGATAAGTAATCTCGTAACGCCCTTCCTGGCGGTGCTGATAGAAGTTGTTGGGCATACCGATTTCATCCATGCGGCGGAAGAAATTGCGGTTGGTGATGCCGACGGAGCGTTCCTGTTCGGAGAGATTGGTTAGGGTATAGGTGATTTTGCAGGTATCGCCTTGGGCCGGGAACTGATATGTCTTGTGCAGGCGGATGAAGTTCAGCACGGTGACACCGCAGACGGTGAAAGTCACCTCGGCACCTTTGGCATCGCTGCGCCAGCTTTCTACCTCATAGCGCAGTTTACCGAAATCTTCCATGGTCTCCTTTTGCTCTGCAGAAAAGTACAGCCGGTCATAAAATGAGCCGTTGTTGCTCAGCGGCTGACTGTAGACCACACCGTCGTATTCAAGGGCTGTCAGCTTCCCCCCGATGGGAGACAGCTGGACCTTGAATTTCCCGGCCATAAGCGGGAAACTCTCAATGGCCAGCAAGGGGAAGGCCAGGAACAGAGCCAGATACAGACAAAGAGCAGACTTGTAATGCATTTTTTCTCCTGAAGTGGGGCAAAAGTGGTTGGCAGGGTGAGATGGTTGCTATGCGATAAAATAAAATTCTTCTTTCTGATTTGTTTTGCCGAGGCATTCTACCAGGCGGTTGAGCCGGATAGTTCATAACCGTATGTCTGAACATAATATGTAGACCCAGTCCGACCCGTCCGACCAGTCCGACCAGTCCGACCAGTCTGACCTGTCCGACCAGTCCGACCCACAACTTTGGTCAGGGTCTGCGCAATACTATAGACTAAGGCGGACAAAAATACAACCGGAGGGCAGGGGGTTATGCCCTGTTACCGCCCCAGGACGGAAACTTTCCCAGCAGAGGAGGCTGGCCGGTGCAGAAATGCCCCCCGGAACAGCAGTTTGCAGCAAATCCGAAAAAAATCAAAAAAATGCATAATAATTTCTTGTATTGATTTGAAATTGGTAAAAAGCGGCATAAGTTAGGGGCGAGTAGGTAATGATTTGGGTGAGAAAGGTGAGCTTAGGTGAGTTTAGGGGAATTTTTACACCGGCTTGGAATTCAGGAATCTTATGTCAGACGCCGCAGGAAATAGCCGCAAACGCTTGTTTTCCGGCTCCTATCCAGTTACCATGGATGGGCAGCGCCGTCTTGCCATGCCCAAGAACTGGCGTCTGGCTTCGGATACTGCGGATACGGAATTCTATTTGCTTCCCGGGCGCAATAAGCGTATTTATGTCCTGACCGAAGAGCGCTTCAATCGGATGCTGGAGAGTTCCGACAATGTGGCCATTATGGATGGTGAGGGCATGAGCTCTCATGAAGCTATTGGCCAGCAGCTGCAGATTGTGACTCTGGACAAACAAGGGCGATTTCAGTTGAGCAACAATCTGGCTCAACATGCTGGAATAGACAAGAAAGCGGTGTTTTGCGGGGCCATCTTCTGTGGCACCATTGTGGCTCCGGAAAATCTCTACTCTGACGAACAAAGCAAGGAGCAGACCTATAATTATCTGCAGCGGCTGGAGGAGCAGAATATCAAGCAGCGACAGAACATTTAACTCACCACTCAGGCGGGTATGGATTTCAAGCATCAGCCAGTAATGTTGTCGGAAGCGATAGAGTACTTGGCCGCTAATCACGGGCGGCGCTTTATCGACGGCACCGTGGGTGCAGGCGGCCACAGCCGTCTGCTGCTGGAGAGGCTGCCGGAATGTGAGGTGCTGGGAATCGACCGTGACAGTGAGGCGCTGCAGGCAGCAACTGCGAATCTGGCCCAGTTCGGGCGGCGCTTCCAAGCCCGCCAGGGGCGCTTCGCACAGATGCAGAATTACGCTGCAGCCTTGGGCTGGCAGAGGGTGGATGGAGTATTGCTGGACTTGGGGGTCTCTTCGCACCAGATCGATGCGCCGGAACGTGGTTTCTCTTTCCGCTTTGATGGTCCGCTGGATATGCGTATGGACAGAAGTGAGACTCGGACGGCGGCAGACCTGCTTAATACATTGGCTGAGTCTGAACTGGTGGATATACTGTTCCGCTACGGTGAAGAGCGCAAAGCCAGAAGCATTGCCCGGGAAATCGTCCGGCGGCGGAGTGAGCGGCCGTGGACGAATACTACGGAATTGGCTGAATTGCTGAACCGGGTGGTGGGGCGGGCCCATCAGCATGGATTGCCGCCGGCTACACGTACTTTTCAGGCCTTGCGCATCGCCTTGAATCAGGAGCTGGAGGAGCTGCAGGCAGGATTGCAGGCGGCTCTGGCACTGACTTGCCCTGGGGCGAGAATCGTGGTCATCAGCTTCCATTCTCTGGAAGACCGCATAGTCAAGCATTTTTTCCGGACTGAGGCCTGCAGCTGCATCTGTCCCCCGGGGGTGCCCGAGTGCCGGTGCGGCAAGGTTCAGACATTGCGGGTGCTGACCGGCAAGCCCCTGCAGGCGACAGAGGAGGAATTGGCCCTGAATAGCCGTTCCGGCTGTGCTAAACTGCGGGCGGCCGAGCGTCTCTGAGCACGGTGTCCCCGCTGCCGCCCAAGAGGTGGCGCAGGGATGAAGAACACAAATTTAATCTTGGTTTGATTGAATCGGGAGAAAAAATGGCTGCACGAATAAAATCCAGGGGTCCAGCCCCTGAGCGCCTGTCGGTGAGCATGGGTGATTTTGTCTCCGGACTGGTGGCTGCCCTGCTGGTCACCTCGCTGATTATTGCGGCAATTATCGGCGGTGCGTACCGTTTTGTCAAGAGCACGCATGAGAATACTGTCCTGAACTGTGAAATCGTCAAGCTTGAGAAAGAAATCTATGAATTGGGCAAGTGCCTGCAATATCGGCAGGCAGAATTGGAACGGCAGGAGAACAGCCTGGATATCATTACCACCGCCAGAAACCTCGGGATGCGCCCGGCCTACAGCAGCAATATCTGCTATGTCAGAACGGAACTAAAACAGCCTCAGGGCAATCAGGAACAGTCATTGGCGCAATATAACTCCCCCCAGCCATAATCAGTTGCCAGAATCGAATTTTACGGATGTGCCATGGCAGTGTGAGTCAGCCGGGAAAATGAACAGAGGAGCCTTGGTCAGATGACGACATCGTTATCCGCCAAAACTTTTCTCGTCGTCCATTTTTCACCCACATGTTCTGCGTCCACACATGAATTGAGATTCCCCCATTTCTGACTGACGCTCTGGCAGGAGGAACGGTGCGGGCTTTCACTTCATGGCACATCCGTGCAATTCGATTTTTCAGTACTGTCAGGTTGCTGGCAATGCGCGTCACTTTGCTGCATCCTGGGGTCGCGGGCAGAAGAGTGAAGATGAAAAAAACAGACTTTATGCGGACCTGGTGCCACGGGAAGGTGCGCCGGCTTGGTCAGTTCTGGGCTGCTGCCTGGTCGTGGCTGGAGCAGAATATTCAACCACATACCGCATCTGAAGCACAGGTTCTGACCAGTCGGATGCGTCTTGGCATCATCCTGCGTTTCAATCTCTGGGCCGTATCTATTGTGGTGGCTTTTGTATTTCTGGTCAGCCATGTCTACCAGCTGCAGGTCAGGCGCCATATTGAGATCGACAGCAAGGCTCTGGGAGTATATCGCAGCTATCGCCAGCTGCCGGCTCAGCGGGGGAAAATATATGATTCTACCGGCAGTCTGCTGGCCTGTGATCTGGCTACCTATGACATTTTGGTGGAGCCTGGGCGCTTCGTGCCGCGTATGCCGGAAGTCATTGAGCTGGCTGAACACTATCTGCAACTGGACCGCGATCAGCTGGCCTTGCGCTTCTCGCAGGCAGTAAATCATGCTTTCCCCTGCCTGGTCTCGGAATCGGCAGATGAACTGGCGGTGCTGCGGCTGGAAAAGGAGAAACTCCCCAATGTGACCTGGCAGAAGAATGAACCTGAGGCGGAGAACAAGTATTCGATAGTCTTTTATCCTGCCGGCTTGGACAAGAAGGGACTGCGCGATTGCATTGAGCGTCTCAGTGTGATCAGCGGAGTAGAGGTGCAGCAGATTGAGCAGCGGGCGACGAAGGCTCTGGGGCGCTTCCGGGAAATACCTTTATTGCTTAATGCCTCTCTGGAGTCAGCCACGAATTTCATGGCTGCAGTCAGTGTCTT
>JAAZIZ010000143.1 GCA_012800565.1 Lentisphaerota bacterium | reverse complement strand
GCAGTCCGCGCTTATTGATGTCGGGACGTTCCGCCACCGGCATCAGATAAAAGCTCAGCAGACGCCGTTCAGGGTAAAACACCTCAAGCTCACGACGGGAGAAACGCCCCCAGTTCTCTGGTGCGACCTGGAGCAGTTCATCCCAGGCAAACTGCTTGAAATACTTGCTGATGTACTGCCCGACCGCATTCTCCTTGATGCCGAAAAGATTCAGGGCCGCAGTGTTGATAATGCGGATGCGCAGGGTGTTGTCAATAACAATAATCCCCTCCCGGATGGAATTGAAAATCCCTTCCAGAAAGCCTTTCTCCTGTATCAGCCGCAATAAATACAGCTGCAGACTGGAGGAGTCTAAACGATCCAGATGATCAATCATCCGGTCATAAAAATTCTTGCCTGATTTTTTCACCACTGCGGACCTCAAACTGCTGAAGCACCCTGGCAGCAGCGGCATGACGCCGCTGCTTAATAATGTACTGCATTATTCAGAAGTTGCGCAATTTTGGCACAGTTTTTTCCTTAATCTTTTCCAGGCCGCGAATTTCCGCCGGGTGTTGCGCGATACTTTGCCCGCCAATTCACGTCCTGCCAGGAAAATTCCCAGCAGCAGCATCAGCCAGGAAAATGCATAAACCGCAGTTGCAGCCCAGAGGTAAATAATTTTTCCGCTCAATCCGTGCAGAAGCACGCATAATGCGGCCCCGCCAATTCCCACCGGGACATTGGTCAGCAGGAGGAAAAATGCAATTTTACAGTTTTTTGACGCGCAGGCATCTTTCGGCATTCGGCATATTCTCAGCAGGAGCAGACACAGTCCCGGTGGGCTGACCTGTTTTTTTCTCCTATGCTCTTGCGGCTTATCAGCCATGCCCCATACCTCCACTGAGCTCCAGCGCTGCCCGGAGGTAGGCCAGCAAAGCCGGCACCGCAGTCTCTACCCGCAGAACAAAGCGTCCGATGGTTACTGCCTGTACTCCGGCTTCCTGCAGAGCCTGCATTTCGTCAGCGCTGAAGCCTCCTTCCGGACCGATCCAGACCGCCACCTCGTCAGGGCGGCCGGGACCACACTCCACTCCGACCACGCTCCCGGTTCCGGCTGGTGCTCCGACAAAGCCTCTTTTCGGAGCAGCCGCCAGGGCGGTGGAGAATTCCTGCGGCGGCAGCACTTCCGGCAGTCGGGGATTGACGGCCTGTTTCGCCGCTGCAATCATGGCTGCGGTCCAATTATCTCCCGCCTGTTCCGGACGTGATACCGCAAAGCGGCATATTACCGGCACTACTCGGAACACCCCCAGCTCCACCGCCACTTTCAGCAGCGCCTCGAAATTCCGTCCCCGCGGCGGCGCGACATACAAATGCCAGCGCGGGATTTCCGGTTCCAGGGTTTTGCAGGTCAATATCCGGCACCGGGCCTGCCGCCCTTCTGCCGGCAGCAGTTCTGCCTCAGCCAGCGTTCCTGCTCCATCCAGCAGCTGCAGCCGGTCGCCATTCTGCAAACGCAGTACTTTCAGCGCATGTCGACTCTCGTCAGGAGCAAGCTGGACCGTCTCACCGACACCAGGAATGATTGGAGAAAAAAAACGGCGTGCCGACATTATATGACCATACTGCTCTGGTAGCTGAACCTTTGCCCGCGACAACTGCGGGGGAAAAATCTTTATTTTTACTGCTCCGACCATTGTACAAAATGGCGGATTCTGGCCCGGATATTCGGGTCCGGCAAGGTCACTGCCTCCCGGCAGACCTTGTCCAGATAAGCAGTTTCCTGATACCAGTCGCAGAGCATGATCAAGTAGATATACTCATCGACGACTTCCTGCAATCGCTTTCGGCTGATGACTTTCACACCCCTGATTTCATCATGGCTGCGCCGGACATAGTAGAAAGCCATGTCCAGCACTTCCTGCAGCGCGACATCTTTCCAGGGAATCTCCAGAAACACGCCGGACTTGACACCAGGCTGACGCAATTTCAGTACCTCGGTATCAGAGAACAAGGTCAGTGTGCCTTTGACACGCCGGCCATTGCGCAACCGCAGACCGGTATAATTGTCCGGCTGGTAGGTCAACTTGCGCATTTTGCTGACCAAATACTCCTTGTAGCTGGCGATGATCCGGATGCGTTCGCGCTCCTGCTCCTTGCTCTCCTCTGGAATCAAAGCCATATACCCCTTGAGCTCCTCACGCACCCGGCGAAAATCAAAATCCTCAGGCCGGGGGCGGGCAGCAAGCATCGCCTCGTCCAGCTGGCAAGGCTTGAATTCAGGGTTATCGGTTGCCGGAAACTGGCCCTTCGCCTCCTCGGCCCGGAGCAAATCAAGCTCCCGCAATTCTGCTTCCGACTCTTCCAGCACTTTAGCTCTGGCCTCTGATTCGGCCTGCAGATCGACACCTCCCAAGGTCTTGCTGCCGTAATGTTTTTGCCCAATCAGCACCAGCAATACCAAGGCCAGCAGAATCAGCAGGATGATCATAATATTGATGACTTTCCCACCGCTGCTCCGGGCCGGCCGCACCAGACGGACGGGACGGTGGGCGGCAGGACGTTTGATCTTTAATCCACCCGCGCGGCCTTTCTTGCGCCGCTGGGTCGCCTCCGGGCTGAGACTCAGGCGTTTGCACACCGATTGAATGGTCTCATAACTGGCCGGGCGTTGCGCAGGAGTCAGGTACAGCATCTGCAGAACCAAATCTGAAAACAGCTTCGGTACGCCAGGATTGAAAGTACTCAGCGGAGCCGGAACCATCTCACCCCCGCGCCAAGCCGCTTCCCGGCCGGCACAGGGCAACACCCCGGTGGCATATTCATAGATGCAGACGCCAAGACTGAAGATATCGCCGGACACAGTACCTGTCCGGGACCCGGGAATAAATTCCGGACATATATACGGACTATCCTGGATATCCTTGCCAATCGCCAAGGCCACCGCAAAATCGGTCAGGCGCGGCACCCCGTCCTGGTCCAGAAGGATATTTTCCGGAGTCAGGTGACCGTGGTAAATCTCTTTTCCGGCTGCATGAGACAACCCGTCACAGACAGCGCTGAAAATCTGCAGGATTTCTGGCCAGTCGGGTACGCCATGAGGATTGGCCTGGTTCAATGCCTGACCGTTAACATACTGGGTGACAGTATAGACAAGGCCGGACAAGGAACCGCAGGAACACACCGGCACGATGTTCGGATGCATCAGTAAAGAGGTGCGGCGAAAAACACCGAGGAATTCCTCCAGAGTCTCAGCCTGATACGGATTGTCCGGATCAGCAGCCGGAGGATGAGATGCAGCCGGGACCCATAACTGCTTGACGCACGCCTCGCGGTCCAAAGTGGGGTCCAAAGCCCGGTAAACCCGTAATCCCGGCGACGACAGCAAGACCTCTTCCAGCAAAATGCTCTGGAACCATTGCGGCACCACCACTGCAGTACCGCATTTCGGACAGGCGATTTCGCTGAAAGGCTCTAGCTCACTTAAGTCCAGTTTTGTCCGGCAATGCGGACATTGAACTTTTAACGGCAATGCTGCGGTATCTGACATCGAAAGGGCCTCATCCTATTAAAAAACACCGGGAATCCTGCGGCAAAATACGGAAAAAACTCCTGAAACAGGCAGCCTGACTTGTAAACCAGAATTGATGCAGTAAATTATTAAAACTGCCCTGAAAAGTGCAGCTTTTTGTCTCCATCGTCTAGCGGTTAGGACACCGGGTTTTCATCCCGGCAACAGGGGTTCGATTCCCCTTGGAGATGCCAATCTGACCCTGTTAACACGCCGGCACCTACGCCGGCGTTTTTTTTTCGGGCCGCTGGCAGTTCCCAGCCGCTACCGGCGCGGCAGACAGCCGAACATCCTCCTGACTCCAAAAAAAAAGCATGGCTCTCACCATGCTTTTTTTGTTGTCCGGTTTAACGGGCAGCTTTAGCTTTCTCGACCAGCTGCGCGAAAGCGCCTGCATCAAGCACTGCCAGATCGGCAAGCATCTTACGGTTGATCTCAATGCCGGCTTTCCTCAAGCCATCAATAAACCAGCTGTATTTGAAATCCAACGCCCGGCAGGCGGCATTGATACGCTGAGTCCAGAGACGGCGATACTGGCGCTTCTTCTGCTTGCGGCCGATATATGCGAAAGCCATCGCCCTATCCACCGCCACATAGGCTTGGCGGATCAGTTTGCTGCGATTGCCACGGTAGCCCTTGGCCTGCTTCAGGACTTTGCGACGGCGATTACGGGAAGCTGGTGCACATGTTACTCTCATTTCTTATCTCCTTACTGCTTAGTCCAAACCATAGGGAAGACTGGCTTTCATCCGGCTGATCTCAGTCTTTTTGACCTCAGCCGATTGACCCAGACGACGCTTACGCTTGGAGCTCTTCTTGGTAAGGATGTGCCGGACATTGGCACGGTTGTGCATGAACTTACCCGTACCGGTCTGCTTGAATCGCTTAGCAGCCGCTTTCCTGGTTTTCATCTTTGGCATGGTTCGTTCCCTTTGGGGTTGCGAGTTTGGGGTTGTACGGCCAGGTCCCAGACCGGCAAAAATCAGCCGGACGGTCGCTGGCATCGCAAAATAAAAACCGTTCCTGAGCCCTGGCGGACCAGGAACGGCTGAGCTGAACCGTTATCAGTTTACTGTTTGTCGCCCTCAGAAGAGGCAGAGCTGGCAGAGGGCTTGTCAGCCGCAGGAGCCTTGCCCTTGGACTTGTCTTTGTCCTTGGACTTGTCTTTGCGCTGGGGCGACTTAGCCGACAAGAATGTGGTAATGCTCCGGCCTAAACGCTTGGGGGGCGAATCAATGTTGGCGAATTCTTCCACCGCCTGGAGCATTCTGTTCAAGACTGCCTCGCCAATCTCGGGATGAGCCATCTCCCGGCCACGGTAGGCGAGTAAAAGCTTTACTTTATCACCTCTACGCAAAAATTCAATTATGCGGCGGCATTTTATTTGAAAATCATTGTCATCGATATTGGCGTGAAGCTTGATTTCCTTGACTTTGGGTTGCGCTTGCGACTTTCTGGCCTCGCGCTGCCTCTTCGCTTCGTCAAACTGAAATTTGCCATAATCCATGATTTTGCAGACCGGATTATCGGCCTTGGATGGCATTTCCACCAAGTCAAGTCCGGCTTTGGCAGCCATAGTCAATGCGGATTCGAAAGAAACCAGTCCGAGCTGTTCGTTAGTTTGGGAAATCAAACGTACTGTTTTTCCCCGTAAAAATCTGTCACCGGTTCTTAGTTGACGCACCTGCTAACACTCCTTTTGTTGACAATGGATACATACGATCTGCGGCCTGTGCCGCAACTGCCACCCCGCCGTCCCTCGCCAAGGTCCGAACGG
Source organism: Lentisphaerota bacterium (assembly GCA_012800565.1). Classification (GTDB taxonomy): domain Bacteria; phylum Verrucomicrobiota; class Lentisphaeria; order Oligosphaerales; family Oligosphaeraceae; genus JAAZIZ01. The sequence continues at coordinate 287 of JAAZIZ010000143.1, read as the reverse complement.
AATGGTCACATCTGACTGGCTTTTCACCGCCCGGGGAACAAGCATCTCCGCCGGGCAGTCTTTCGACCATCAAGCGGGAACAGCCGTGATTCTGCGACCAGGAACTTGCCGAATCACTTGCCCTCCGCTTGGTTATATTATTCAATGTACTGCTTTTTTGGTTAATGTCCGAAATGTGGTTGAATATGCTCAACCCATCGCCAGTAGATTTGAACTTTGTTGTCAACCTTCAATTTTTCCAGCCAATACTGTTCCCATTCTTTGGCTTGGGTAAATTTCTTTAGGAT
>JAAZIZ010000142.1 GCA_012800565.1 Lentisphaerota bacterium | reverse complement strand
GCCAGCTCCTCTCCACCCGGCCTGATTTGATCCCGCTGCAATACTTGTCTGAATTCACTAAGCTGCAGGACCGGGTCACCCCTTTCCCTTTTGACCAGGTCGAGGAAATTATCCGCCAGGAGCTCAAGGGCGAAATCAGCACTTTCTTCTCTGAATTCTCGCCTGAGCCCATCGGGTCGGCCTCAATCGCCCAAGGCCATCATGCCCGGCTGCTGGACGGCAGTGAGGTCTTCGTGAAAATCCGCCGCCCGGGCATTGAAGAGAGCATCCGCGCAGACCTGGAAATTTTAGCTATTCTGGCGGATTTTCTGGAGAAGCACAACGCCGAGATACGTTTTTTACAGCCCAGCCGGATTGTGGCGGAGTTTTCCCGCAGTCTGGAGGATGAGCTGAATCTCGATCTGGAATATTCGAACATCTGCCGCTTTGCGCGTCAGTTCAAGGGTCGCGAAGGCCTGGTAGTGCCCAAAGTCTACCCCCGCTTGTGCACCCCAAAAATCCTGACCATGGAATTCATCCATGGCTGCAAAGGCACCGATTTGGAGCAAATTGATGCGATCGGCATCGACCGCAAGAAGATCAGTGCTCTGGGTGCAGAACTGTTGCTGGAGCAATTCTTCGTGCACGGATTCTACCATGCCGACCCTCATCCCGGCAATGTCTTTATTTTACCGGGAGACAGAATCTGCTACGTTGATTTCGGCCAGATCGGCCGCTGTTCCCTGGAAGAACGCGAATGCTTCGCCCGGCTGCTGGTGGCAGTAGTCCGACGGCAGGAAAAGACCGCCGCCAGGCTGCTGCTGAGGCTCAGCGAATTCCAGGAAGAGCCGAACCAGGAAAGCATAGAACGCGATCTGGCCGCCTATATCGACCGTTTCTTATATCGCCCGCTCCGGGAACTGCGGGTCAGCAGCGCGGTGCAGGAATTTTACCAGCTCTGCCAGCGGCACCAGCTGGGGCTGAAACCGCATATATACCTGATCCTTAAGGCTATGGGTGTATCGGACGAGATGGGCCGGCAGCTTGACCCGGAATTCAATATCCTGGAGCATCTGCAGCCGTTTATACGCAAGGCCGTCCTGCGCAGCTTCAATCCCGTGATGCGGGCCCGCAGAATGCGGGAAATCAGCGATGAGATGCTTGAGCTGTTGCGCGGATTCCCGCAGCGGCAGCGGATTTTCTGGCGCCAGTTGCTGGAAGGCCGCCTGGTGCTCAACCAGCAGCTCATCGGGCTGGAGCAAAGTCAGCGGCTGTTCAATCATGCCTGCAACCGTCTCTGCCTGGCTCTGGTCCAGGTCGGGCTCTTATCGGCCTCAGCCATCATCATTCATGCCCGGATCGGCCCTAAGCTGTGGGATATCCCGATCATTGGTCTAATCGGCATCATACTGTCCTGCGTACTGTTCGCCGCCATGGTCTTTGACATGGTGCATACCCGGTAGTTAAGCCTCCCCTCCTCCAATATCGATACTGCCAATGCGTTATAAAAATGTCAGCATAGTTGATTTCGCCTGTGAGCTGCCCGAGATTCGGATGAGCTCCGAGGAAATAGAACAGCGCCTCCAGCCCTTGTATGAGCGCCTGCGCCTCCCGGTTGGACGCCTGGAGCTGATGACCGGAATTCGGGAACGGCGCTTCTGGCAGGGGGGGACTCTGCCCAGCCAGACCTCCACCCGGGCGGCCAGAAAATTGCTGGCCGCCACCGGCACTGCGGCAGCGGAAATCGGCTGCCTGCTGCATTGCTCCGTCTCCCGCGATTTTGTGGAGCCGGCTACCTCCACGGTCGTACACCACGAGCTAGGCTTGCCGGACACGGCCCTGAATTTCGACATCTCGAATGCCTGCCTGGGTCTGGTATCAGGCATTATAGTCCTGGCCAATATGATTGAGCTGGGTCAGATCGACTGTGGCCTGGCGGTCTGCGGCGAGAACGCCTGGCCACTGCTGGAGAACACCATCCAGACGATGAATGAAGACCTGAGCCTGACCCGCAAAACCATCAAACCGCAGTTCGCTTCTCTGACCATCGGCTCCGCTGCCGCGGCAGTGCTGTTGCGGCGGCGTGATGCTTTCCCGCATGGTCATCGGCTGCTGGCCGCCGCCACCCGTTCTAACTGCCGCAACAACCACCTCTGCCAGGGCGATGCCATCGGCGGCATGACTGACGGCAGCCAGCCGCTGATGCAGACCGATTCGCACGAACTGATGCTGCAGGGCGTGGCAGTAGCAGCCGAGATGTGGGAGGCGCTCAAGCAGGAAAGCGGCTGGAACAACGACAGCCCGGATGTAGTCTGCGGGCATCAGGTCGGTAAATTCCACCGTGATCTGCTTTTCCAGACCTTGCAGCTGGCGGTGGAAAAAGATTTCCCCACCTTTCCATTCCTGGGCAACTGCGGCTCCGCCTCACTGCCGGTGACTTGCGCCCTGGCCGCGGCTGACGGAGTCCTGCAGCCGGGCCGGAAAGCCGCCCTGCTGGGCATCGGCAGCGGCATCAATTCTGCCGGCCTGGCCGTAGAATGGTAACCTTCAACCGGAAAGACTGTAAACATGAATTTAGTGGAAAAAATCATCAGCCGTCATTTAGTCTCCGGCAAATGCGTTGCCGGGGAAGCGATAAAAATCCGCATTGACCAGACCCTCTGCCAGGATGCCACCGGTACCATGGCTTTTCTGGAATTGGAGGCGCTTGGGGTGGATCGGGTCAAGACTGAATTATCAATCCAGTACATTGACCACAACACTACCCAGAATGGCCCGGAGAATGCCAACGACCATCTGTATCTGCAGAGCGTCTGCGCTGCCAAGGGGGTGTTGTATTCCCGCCCCGGCAACGGCATCTGCCACCAGGTACACCTGGAGCGCTATGGCATTCCCGGCAAAACTCTGCTGGGCTCCGATTCGCACACCCCGACCGGCGGGGGCATTGGCATGCTGGCCATCGGTGCCGGCGGCCTGGATGTGGCTCTGGCCATGGCCGGCGAGCCCTTCGCGCTGGTCTGTCCGGCCGTAGTCGGCATCCGTCTGAGCGGCGCTCTGCGTCCCTGGGTCGCGGCCAAGGATGTGATTCTGAAAGTGCTCTCAATTATGGGCAGCACTGGCAATGTCAATACCGCAGTGGAGTATTTCGGCCCTGGTGTCGCGAGTCTTACCGTGCCGGAACGGGCCACCATCACCAACATGGGCGCAGAGCTGGGGGTTACCTCCTCCGTGTTTCCTTCCGATGAACAGACCCGGGCTTTCCTGGCGGCACAGGGCCGGGCCGATTCCTGGCAGCCCCTGGCGGCTGATGCCGACGCCGTTTACGCACGAATCATTGAGATTGACTTGTCGGAGCTGGAGCCCCTGGCGGCCTGCCCCTCTAATCCGGCCAATGTCAAGCCGGTATCAGAATGCGGGATGCTGCCGGTATCGCAGGTGCTGGTCGGCTCCTGCACCAACAGCTCCCTGAAGGACCTGCGCCTGGTGGCCGCGATGCTGAAAGGGCGCACTGTGCATCCTGCCGTTTCGCTCGGCATCGCTCCCGGCAGCCGGCAGGTGCTGCAGATGCTCAGCCAGGACGGCTCCCTGGCACTGCTGCTGCAGGCCGGCTGCCGCATTCTGGAGTCGGCCTGCGGCCCCTGCATCGGGCAAGGCTTCAGCCCGGCCAGCGGCACAATCTCGGTACGTACTTTCAACCGCAATTTTCTCAACCGCACCGGCACCAAAAACGACCAGTGTTATCTGGTCAGCCCGGAAACTGCGGCGGCCACCGCGTTGTTCGGACATCTGATCGACCCGCGCAAGGCAGCTTCCCAGCTGGGCCTGACTTACCCGGAATGGCAGATGCCGGAGCATTTCAGCGTGGACGACAGCATGGTTCTGCTTCCTCCCCCGCCCGGGCAGGCGGGAGAAATCATCCGCAAAGAGACCATCGGCGAACCGCCCCAGGCCCGGGCGTTGCCGGTTGATTTCAACGGTGAGGTATTGCTGCAGCTGGGAGACAAGATCACCACCGACCACATTATGCCCGCCGGTGTGCACCTGAAATACCGCAGCAATATCCCGCGGTATGCGCAAGTAGTCTTTGAATGTTTCAACCAGCCTGGTGAAGAGACCTTTGCCGAGCGGGCGCTGCGGGTGCGGGGGCAGGGCCGCTCCGGCATTATTGTCGCCGCTGAGAGTTACGGTCAAGGTTCATCGCGGGAACACGCGGCCATTTGCCCGCAGTATCTTGGAGTGCAGGCGGTGATTGCTTTTTCCATTGAGCGCATCCACGCTGCCAACCTGATCAATTTCGGCATTCTGCCTCTGCGTTTCAGCCAGCGGCAGGATTATAAGCTGCTGACCGCCGGCAGCCGCATCTGCATCCCGGAGCTGCCCGGGCAGCTCCGGCGCGGGCCGCAACTCCAGGCCACAATCACGAGTGCAGCTCAGCCGGGAAAAGACATCACTTTGCTGCATGACCTCTCGCCGGAAGACGTCGAGCTGGTGCTCAAAGGCGGAAAACTGGCATAGGAGCAGGCATGGCAGACAAACTTCAATACCGCATCACCGGAAATTTTGCCGAGGGGGGCATGGCGCTGTTGCGCAACATCATGCTGAGCGATGGCAGCCGGGCGCTGCTGCGGGAGTTGCGGCAAAAGCACTTCTGGCGCCTGAAGGTCCGGCGGCGCTTTATCCAGGGCGTCCGCATCCGCGCCGAGATCACCCCGCACCCCAATCTGGTCAATTCGCTGGAGCTCGGCAACCGTTTATTCCGCCCTTATGAGATCATTGAGTACATCCCTGCCGATAATTTGAAGAGCCTGATGAACAATCGCAGCGAGGCTTTGCGTTTTCATGGCGAGGACATCCTGCGTGAGGCCGCGCGCGGGCTGGCTGAAGTGCACCGTCACAATTTCCTGCATCTGGATGTCAAGCCGGAGAATTTTCTGGTGGATACCCGTGACCGCCTGAACCCCGCAGTCAAGCTCACTGATTTCGATTTGGCCTGCACCCCCGAGCAAGCCCAGAAAACCCGGCCAATGGGCACCCCGGCCTATATGGCACCAGAACAGATCAACACCAGAATATCCTTGAAAGCCTCTGATGTCTTCGCTTTCGGCACCATGGCCTACCTGGTGCTGAGCGGACGTTTCCCGTTTTCCGGCAATTCTGAAGCGCAGACTATGCGCAACCAAGCTGACGAAAAGGTCCTGCCCCGCCCGTTGAGCGAATTCTCTTTGCCCATTTCCACGAAAATGGAGCGAACAATCATGCGCTGCCTGGCCAAGCGCGTCAGGGAACGCTACTCCGATATGACGGCTGTTCTGCATGCGCTGCTGAGTTAGACGGCTGTGGACAAAACTTTGGTTCTGAGCAACAAGGAAGCATCTTATGGCGAGCATTACCATCTTGAATGGCCCTGAGAGCGGCAAAACCTACCCTCTGATTCCAGGGCGGCGCCTGATCATCGGCCGCGAGGCGGACTGCGATCTGCGGATCAATCAGCCCAGCATCTCCAGGCACCATGCAGTCATAGTTCAGAGCGGCAATGCCTGGTCACTGGATGACTTGCAGAGCCAGAACGGCGTCTTTGTTGACGAAGAACAGGTCTTGGGCACCCGCACTCTCTTTTCCGCCTGCACGCTCCGTTTCGGGGAAGTCCTGGCGGCCTTTGATCCCGCCGACAGTGATGTACCCGCGGTGCCCTCTGCCGCGGCGGCAGAAGCCCTGCCGGAGCAACCTGCCGGCAGCACCAGCACGCTGTCTGCTTCAGCTGCTGTCCGGCCCTTGGATGAAGCGGAAGCAGTGGAGCAAATCAGGCAGATGGGCGATATCAGCGGCAGAATTGTACAGGAATTCGGCAAAGTGATTGTTGGCCAGCGCCAGGTGGCCGAGGAACTGCTGATTGCCATTGCCGCCGGCGGGCATTGTCTGATGATCGGCCTGCCCGGGCTGGCTAAGACCTTGATGGTAAGCACCCTGGCCAGGGTGATGGAACTAAGCTTCAAGCGGGTGCAGTTCACCCCTGACCTGATGCCATCGGATATCATCGGCACTGATATCCTGGAAGTCGATGCTGACAGCGGCAGAAAGAGCTTCCGCTTTATCAAAGGGCCGGTCTTCACCAATATGCTGCTGGCCGATGAAATCAACCGCACACCACCCAAAACCCAGGCCGCACTGCTGGAGGCCATGCAGGAAAAGCAGGTCACTGCCTCAAATCAGCATTTTGCCCTGCCGCCGCCATTCTTTGTCCTGGCCACCCAGAATCCCCTGGAGCAGGAAGGCACTTATCCTCTGCCGGAAGCACAGCTGGACCGCTTTATGTTCAATATCCTGGTCGATTATCCCAGCGAGGAGGAAGAAGAGGCCATCATTATGTCCACCACCGGCAAAACCAATCCCCAGCTGCGCAAAATCATCGGCGCACAGGAACTGCTGTCTTTGCAGGCTCTGGTGCGGGCTCTGCCAATCAGTCCGCATGTGGTGAAATACGCTACCCGGTTGGTCCGGTCAACCCGCCCCAAAAGCAGCGGTGCGCCTGATTATATCCAGGCGCATGTGCATTGCGGTGCCGGGCCGCGGGCGGCGCAGTGCCTGGTCCTGGGTGCCAAAGCCCGGGCGGTACTGCAGGGGCGGGTCAATGTCTCCTGCGCTGATGTGAAAGCCCTCGCTCTGCCGGTCCTCAGACATCGCATCTTCACTAATTTCTCCGCGGATTCAGAAGGCATCAGCGTGGATGACCTTATTCGCAAATTATTGATCACCACCCCGGAACCTAACGAAAAAGATTATTAAATGTAGATTCTGGCTGGTTTTTGCGTACTTATAGATATTACCAGATCACCAGCTGGTTTTGGGGCGATGGCAGATGGTACTTTCCCCGTCCGACCAGTCCGACCAATTCCGTGCTTTCCGTGGACCTCATCTTTATTTTAAGTTTTTTTCGAATTTGATCGGATTTGACTTGAAAAAAACGAATTTTACAGTAAATTCTTTAAATCGTCTTAATTTTTTTCACTCATCTAATTGTAATTTTTTTCACCCATTTAATTGTTGGAAGGAAAAATTGATTATGCGTACTTTTTCCCGTCGTTCGTTTACTTTGATTGAGTTGCTGGTAGTCATTGCGATCATCGCGGTTCTGGCGGCGATGCTTTTGCCTGCCTTGAGCAAAGCCCGTGAGAAAGCTGTAAGTGCCTCCTGCGCCAGCAATCTGAAGCAGATTGGCACCGCTTCAGCGATGTACACTGATGCCCACAATGACTTCTTGGTCTGGGGTTATGTCGCGCGCGGCGCCTCCGGCAACACCTACTGGCCCGGCCTGTTGCGGCTTTACTCCGGCGACAGCAACATCTTCACTTGCCGCCCCTCAGTGAAAGATGGCACCCTGCCGGCTGATCTGATCAGTGATGAAGATCCGGACAAAGCCATTCTTGACCCTAACGGTGACGAGAGCAATTGGGCGCTGGGCTACGGTATCAACCAGACCTTTAACAGCGACGACGCCATCACTCTGTCTGGCCTGGCACCGGGAAACAATAACATGCGCATCGACAAGGGTTGGATGATCACCTCCATTCCGGATATCCAGACCATCCAGTTCGCCTGCAATGTCCCCAGCGGCACCGGCGACTGCTGGATCGGAATTTATAGTACTGATGCTATAGAAGGTTCAGCGGCCGCGAACGTGCCGCCCGAATATACCCGGATCAGCAACGGGAGCCACGACAATGCCAGTGACCTGAAGCCCTGGCCGCACGGTCGCCGGGCGAATTTCTGCTTCCTGGATGGACATGTGACTTCCTACAAGGAAACCGAGACCAAGCGTCGTTATTGGACAGCGCTGAAAGACTGAGTCCGGTCACTGAGCTGATATAAATCAAACTGATACCCCCGCTTTTCCGCTTGGAATCGCGGGGGTGTTTTGTTTTCTGGCCCCTTGGCGCTCTTGGCGTTCTTGGCGGTTCAATGTCTCCCAGGGTTGTCACCGGAGTGGCCGGCGATAATTTGTTTTGCCTGCTTGATATCGCAGGCAATCTGCCGGGCTAGCTCCTCCCGGGAAGAGAATTTCCGGCTCGGTCGCAGGAATTCGAGGGG
>JAAZIZ010000141.1 GCA_012800565.1 Lentisphaerota bacterium | reverse complement strand
CGTAAGGGCATATGGAGCGCGGCAGCTTGCTTCCGCAGCCTTGTCACCGACCCACCTAGGGCGCTGCCCTGGGCTGGTATATCACGCTTCGTTAGGGCTTTTAGCTGCTTTGCGGCTTAAGTCAAATCTCTCTTCCCATCACAAAACTTCGCACATTAACGAATTCTGTATTATTATGGAAAAATCCCAGGAAAATATCAGCAAGCCTCCTAAAAAACGTTTTTCCAGACTACGCCTGGCGATCTGGGCCATTGAGATTCTGGTGTTGCTGACCTGTCTGGAGCATTTTATCATCCGACCGCGTCTGGCCCGGAAAAAACAGGGCTCGGAGAGCCAGTGGCCGGCTGTACCGCCTAACCGGGGTGAGGTCATCCGGCCCTTGGCCGATGCAGCGCTGCTGCCGCCGGGGCTGCAGGAGAGTTTTCCCGCTTATTATCCGCCTTTGTCGATTTTGACACCGGAAGGGCTGAATATGCTGGAGACCCAGAAAGCCCTGAGTGCAGAACGCGGCCTGCCTTTGGAAGTAGTTAACAGCATCGGTATGAAATTCCGCCTGGTGCCGCCGGGGAACTGCCTGATCGGCAGCCCGGAGACCGAGGCGGGCCGGGGATTTTCAGAACTGCAGCACTTTCGGGAGTTTCCCGAGCCCTTTTACATGGGAATGTATGAAGTTACTCAGGCGCAGTGGGAAGCGGTTATGGGTCAGGAGAGCAACCATTCGCATTTCCGGGCAGAACAGAATCCGGTGGAAGAGGTAAGCTGGTACGACTGTCAGGAATTTGTGCAGAAGCTCTGTCAGATGGAGCAGCTTGATTCCCTGGCTTATCGTCTGCCCAGTGAAGAGGAATGGGAGTACGCCTGCCGCGCCGGCACCAGCACGGCCTATTGCTTCGGTGACCAGCCGGACAAACTCACCCACTGGGCGGACTATGAGGCCAACAACTTCCGCCGTCCGAATACGGTCGGCAAAAGGCTGCCCAACGCACTGGGACTTTTCGACATGCACGGCAATGTCTGGGAATGGTGCCGCGATAAATACAAGAACTATCCCGGTGACTTCAGTCCCGAGAAGGAATATCACAGCTGGCGCAATATCCGGGGGGGAAACTGGTATGTTGATGCCAGCAGCTGCCGCTCCGCCAACCGTTGCCGCCTGCCGGGGATGTCAGTAGGCAATATGCTGGGATTCCGCATTATCCGCACCTTGCCTCCAGCGACGGCAGAGACTGCCCCTCAGGATGCCGGCCAGCGCTGAAACCGGAGAGGCAGGTTTTTGTCGCCGCATCATCTCCAGAACGCGCCTCCGACAAGCACAATTGGCAGCAGAAATTGGGAGCGAGTTGCAGCCGGGAACCGCAGTTGCCGGTTGCGTCTGCCTGGATAAATCTTTACTGGAGAAAAAAATGTCAGCGTCCATTGCCATTTGTGGCAGCAGAATTTATGATGGTTCCGGGAGCCAGCCTTATTTCGGTGATGTCGTGCTGGAAGACAACCTGATCCGGAAAATCTCTCCTCCAGGCCAGTTGAATCTTACTGGTGTGGAGAAGATAGACGGCCGGGGACTTTGTCTGGCTCCAGGTTTTATTGATGCCCATGGCCATTCCGATCTGCCCTTGGTGCAGTATCCGCGCGCCGACAGCCGGATTTCCCAGGGAGTGACTACGGAAGTCTGCGGCAACTGTGGCTTTTCCAAGACCATCGCCAGCACGAAACTGGAAGACGGCTGCCAATGGACCGATTTGGCTTCCTACGCCGAAGTGCTGAACCGCCGGCAGCCGGCCATCAACCTGGTCGCTTTAGTAGGGCACAGCACCTTGCGCACCATGGTCATCGGCGATCAGGATGTCCCTGCCAAACCAGCAGATATTGAGGCTATGCAGAAAATCCTGGCCCGGGCACTGCAGCAGGGAGCAGCCGGATTCTCCAGCGGGCTGTGGTATATCCCCGGCAAATTTGCTGACACTGCGGAAGTCGCGGCCTTGAATTCCGTACTGAAAGGCACCCGTAAGCCGTATGCCACGCATTTGCGTGACGAGCAGGGAGAGGTCGTTGCCGCCATCGAAGAAGCCAAAACCATCGCCCGGGCTGGTTCGGGCATCCTGCAGATCAGCCATCTGAAAACCCTGGGACAGCCATACTGGCATTTGCTGGACCGCATCCTGGACAGCATCGAGGCTGGCCGCCGGGAGGGGCTCAAAATTACTGCTGACCGCTATCCGTATCTGTACAACGGCACCTCGCTGCGCATGGTCCTCCCGCCTCCCTTGGACCGTATCCCCGATATCAAGGCATTTCTGCAAAACCAGGATAATCTGCAGGAGACCATCGCCACACTGCAGGCGTTGCAATTGGATTGGGATGGCATCGTGGTGGCCGATACTGGCGAAGAGCGCGACCATGATATCCGCGGCCGCAGCATCAAGGATATTGCCGCTTTGTGGGGGCAGACACCGGAACAGGCCTGCTGCGAATTGATGCTGCGCACATATACTTTCGGGTTGTTCCGTACCATGTGCCAGGAAAATCTCGAACGAATCTGCCGCCAGGAATGGGTCTGCGCCGGCAGTGACGGCGAAGTCGCTAATTTCAATGACCAGGGCCGGCGCAGGCATCCCAGAGCATTCGGGACTTTCCCCAGATTCTTCCGGACACTTATCCAGGCCGGGTGCCAGCCACAAGAGGCAATCCGCAAAATGACCGCCTTGCCAGCCGCAGTATTCAACCTCCGGAACCGGGGACTGATTAAGGAAAAGGCCATCGCCGACCTGGTGCTCTTCAACGAAGATAAGCTTGATGCCAAAATGGATTTCCTTAACCCGCATCAGCCGGCACAAGGAATAGAAAGGGTCATCGTAGCCGGAAAAACCGCTTTCCTGGCCGAAAACCCTGAATTCAGAGGAAATAACGGAAAATTCCTGCAAGTATTATAACCGCATAAACAACAATCCACAGCCACCTCATAATGGATGGCTGTGGATTGCGCCTGAATTTGCCCTTATTTACAGTTCCGTTCCCGACAGGCTTTTCAGCTCAAGAGTCATCTCCTGTATTTTTAATTTCTCCGCCAAAGAGGTGTCGAATTTCACTTCCCGGATTATTTTTTCCGGATGTGGGTTGAGCCATTCCGAGACGTTGTAGCGCCGGTCGCCGTCAACTATTTCTCCGGTAGAGTCAAGCGCAAGAAGAAAAAACTTGTTCGTCGCCGGAATGACATTGTCCGTGAAACGGACGGGGATTTTCTCCATTGTTCCGTCTTCATAGATGACGTTCCAGTCCCCGACCGGGGCGCCGTAAATCCATTGACGGTTCATAAAATTGAACGTATGTTTTTTCAGGATTCCATCCGGATAATCGACTGTCTGGGCAAAAATAAGTTTGCCGTATTTCCCATTCAT
>JAAZIZ010000140.1 GCA_012800565.1 Lentisphaerota bacterium | reverse complement strand
GGATTGTCCTGGCACGGCAGGCCGGTAGCAGCGCTGAAGCTCTCCCGGGCTGCCGCCGAGATATCGCAGGCGGCGATGTTGTCAAAGGGAAAGACTTTGTTCCGGACCAGTCCGCCAGCCAGAGCGGTGGCCATCTTTCCGGCACCGATAAACAGGATATTCATCATCCTCTCCAGGGAATCAGGCTTACAAGCCCATCTTTTCCCGCATATTCCAGATGCTGCGGGCCAGGCTGTCGAAAGGATCGAGGTCCCCGGCGTCGCGCTCGACGATATACCATTTCACGCCAGCGTAGCGGCAGGCCTGCACGATCCGGTGCCAGTTCAGATTGCCGTCACCGATCTCGCACATCTTCGGAGTGCGGTCCGGCATGGCGATGCTCATGTCTTTGAAATGCACGCAGGGGATGCGTCCGGCGACCCGCTCGATATAGGCGGCCGGGTCAGCGCCGCCGCGGGCGACCCAGTGGGTGTCCAGCTCGAACCAGAGCTCGGGGTCGAGACGATTGATCAACAGGTCCATTGGCAGCCGGCCATCGGCGGGCGAGAATTCATTGTGGTGGTTATGATAGCCCAAGGTGAGGCCGGAGCCGCTTAACTTGGCTGCAATAGCATTGAAATCAGCGATGAACTTTTCCCACAGCGCGAGTGTCCAGGCTTCTTTGGGGAAGAAACCGCCGATGGCGGTGTAGCGGCAATTCCAGAGCTGGTGCTCATCGATGACCTTGGCAGTGTCGTCGCGCAGCTGATCGAGGCCGACGTGGGTGGCTGCCATCTGCAGGCCTTCGCCGTCGAGAATATTCTTGAGTTCCTGGGCTTCAATCGGACCGCAACCCGAAAGCTGGATGCCGTCATAGCCCATCTTCTTGACTTTGGCGCAAGCAACGGCAATCTGGGCCGGGGTCTTGCAGACTTCACGCAGGGTGTACATTTGAGCCGCAATCAATGCCATGGCAATCGTCTCCTTGTTGATAATGCCGGTAATATAGGCGCCGGTGCGAGAGGCCGGCGCTGGTAAAAATCAAGCACGGGCCGAGTCGGTTGGCCGGCCTGAGAGCAGTGCGTCGAAGTAGGCGATGGTGCGCTTCAGGCCCTCGTCCAGGCTGATGCTCGGTTGCCAGCCCAGGCGCTCCCGAGCCAGAGTGATATCCGGGCGGCGCTGCCGGGGGTCATCCTGGGGCAGGGGCCGGTAGATGATTTTAGAGCGCGAGCCGGTCAGGGCGATGATTTTTTCCGCCAGTTCCCGGATGGTGAATTCACCGGGATTGCCGATATTCACCGGACCGATGAAATCATCCGGCGAGTCCATCATCCTGATCATGCCTTCGATCAGGTCATCACAGTAGCAGAAGGAGCGGGTCTGGCTGCCGTCACCATAAAGGGTGAGGTCATCGTTCTGCAGGGCCTGGACGATGAAGTTGGAGACTACCCGCCCGTCATTGGGATGCATCCGGGGGCCGTAGGTGTTGAAGATACGGATGACTTTGATGCGCAGTTTGTACTGGCGCCAGTAATCGAAGAACAGAGTCTCGGCGCAGCGTTTGCCTTCATCGTAGCAGGCGCGGATGCCGTTGCAGTTGACTCTGCCCCAGTAGCTCTCGGGCTGGGGATGCACATCCGGGTCGCCATAGACTTCGCTGGTTGAAGCCTGCAGAATTTTGGCCTGCACGCGTTTTGCCAGTCCCAGCATATTGATGGCACCGTGGACGCTGGTCTTGGTCGTCTGCACGGGATTGTGCTGATAGTGTATCGGTGATGCAGGGCAGGCCAGGTTGAAGATTTCATCCACTTCGACATAAAGCGGCATGGTCACATCATGGCGCATAAGCTCGAAATGGGGATTGTCGAGCAAGCTGATGATATTGTCCTTGGAGCCGGTATAGAAGTTGTCGACGACCAGGACATCATGTCCAGCAGCCAACATCCTTTCTGACAGATGCGAGCCCAGAAACCCGGCGCCGCCAGTAATCAGCACCCGCTTGCGAGTCTTGAATTTCATCAGTATCTCAGCTCCTTCCCGGAAATTCCTGGTACAGCATTATCGCCCCGGAGGATCAGTAAATACTAAAATATAACACCGGATTGGCGTTTGTGCTCCAGAGGTGGAGAAAATATGCCTGGCAGTCGGTTCAGGCCAGTAATGCGTCAGTGACCACCCCGGCTGTACACAACTGTCTTTTTTCAAGACTCTGGAGCAAATCTCAAGATTGTGCGGCATCTTGCTCCCGCAGCGTCCCCTCGCAACCCAATTTCTCGCAAAG